>NZ_JAKFZM010000119.1:0-1261 GCF_021654205.1 Leisingera sp. MMG026
GCCACAACGAAAAAGGGCCGCTCTTTCGAGCGGCCCTTTCGCAGAACATTACCGGTGTGGCTCCCGGCGATTTTCTAGCGAAAACCGCCTGCCGCCACTGTTTCCAAAATTACTCGGTAATTTTGGAAACGACGCCGGCGCCGACGGTGCGGCCGCCTTCGCGGATGGCGAAGCGCAGGCCGTTTTCCATTGCGATCGGCGCGATCAGCTCAACATCGAACTTCAGGTTGTCGCCGGGCATGACCATCTCGGTGCCCTCGGGAAGGGTCACGGTGCCGGTCACGTCGGTGGTGCGGAAGTAGAACTGCGGACGGTAGTTCGCGAAGAACGGGGTGTGGCGGCCGCCTTCTTCTTTGGTGAGGATATAGGCCTCAGCTTCGAACTTGGTGTGCGGGTTCACCGACTTCGGTGCGCACAGAACCTGGCCGCGCTCAACGCCGTCACGGTCGATGCCGCGCAGCAGGGCGCCGATGTTGTCGCCGGCTTCACCGCGGTCCAGCAGCTTGCGGAACATTTCAACACCGGTGCAGGTGGTGGTTTTGGTGTCGCGGATGCCAACGATTTCGATCGAATCGCCAACGTTGATCACGCCGCGCTCAACCCGGCCGGTCACAACGGTGCCGCGGCCAGAGATCGAGAACACGTCTTCAACCGGCATCAGGAACGGCTGGTCAACAGCACGCGCCGGGGTCGGGATGTACTCGTCGACAGCGGCCATCAGCTCTTTGATCTTCTCTTCGCCGATTTCAGGCTTGTTGCCTTCCATTGCGGCCAGAGCCGAACCCGCGATGATCGGGATATCGTCGCCCGGGTAGTCGTAGGACGACAGCAGCTCGCGGATTTCCATCTCGACCAGCTCAAGCAGTTCTTCGTCGTCGACCTGGTCGACTTTGTTCATGAACACGACCATGTGCGGGATGCCGACCTGGCGGCCCAGCAGGATGTGCTCGCGGGTCTGCGGCATCGGGCCGTCAGCTGCGTTCACAACCAGGATCGCGCCGTCCATCTGCGCCGCACCGGTGATCATGTTTTTCACATAGTCAGCGTGGCCGGGGCAGTCGACGTGGGCGTAGTGGCGGCCTTCGGTCTCATACTCGACGTGGGCGGTCGAGATGGTGATGCCGCGGGCTTTTTCTTCCGGTGCGCCGTCGATCTGGTCGTAGGCTTTGAAGTCACCGAAGTATTTGGTGATTGCTGCGGTCAGCGTGGTTTTGCCGTGGTCAACGTGGCCGATGGTGCCGATGTTGACGTGCGGTTTTGT
>NZ_JAKFZM010000012.1:0-128531 GCF_021654205.1 Leisingera sp. MMG026
GCATCGTTTGCGTCTTCGGCTGCAGCCCCTTGATTTGCATGTCTTCGGCAAAACGCTGGCGCAGTTTGGGAAAATATTGACCGGTCACGAGAACTTCCTGTCATCAAATTGAGAAGGTCCCAATCGTCAGACAGACGCGCCCATTCGCAAATGCACAGCGGTCAGATCAATGCAAAACGCCTGCCCCAAGCGCCAATACCGCGAGAGTGGTTTCCTCATTGTGCCGCACCGCAGCCACCGCAGCGGCCGGCGTTTCATCCGCGTCCGGGCCAGTGCCGTGCCTGTCCGCTGCGCCCGTTAGTTCGGTCTAACGGCCACCAGCACGACGCCCAGTTCCGATTCCAGCTCCTGCAGTTTCTTCAGCTGGTCTTCGGGCAGGGAGGCGGTGTTTGCCTCGACACCCGCCAGCGCCACCACAGGGCTGCCGATGTCCTTTTCCAGACTCTTGATCGCGTCCAGTTTGTCGGCCTCAAGCGAGGCAAGCGGGTACAGCATGGCGGTCTCCTCTTTGTTGATGAGAGTGACTATAGCCGATTCCCGCCGTATCAGGGTTGCGAACGTAAAAGGCCCCGGCTTCCGCCAGGGCCTCTCTCTCGCTCCCGGCGCGATCAGGCGCGCTGCAGGCTGTCCGCGTGAGTGACCACATCCGGCTCCAGGTCCCAGTTCTTGCCGTCCAGCCCGTCGATCTGGTCGTCCTCCGGCACCCGCAGCCCCACGGTCCGCTCCAGGATGAAGGACAGAACCAGCGCAGTGACAACACCGGTGCCGATGCAGACAGCCGTGCCCGCCAGCTGCATCACCAGCGAAATTTCCCCGTGCTGGAACGCATAGGCGCCTTCCTCAACCCCGAAGTAGCCGCCGCGCGGGGTGCCGGCCTTGAACAGGCCCAGCATCACCATGCCCAGAGTGCCGCAGCCCAGGAACAGCGGGAACAGCTTGTGCTCGTCGATGCCGCGCTTCAGCGTGAACTCATAAACCGCATAGGCCGCAAAGGGCGCCACAAGCCCGACAATGAACGCCTGCCAGGGCAGGTAGACGTCGAACCCGGACGCGCCGGCGACATAGCCCGCCAGCGGACCCAGCAGGGTATAGGCGTATTTGCCGGTGGCATAGGCGATCAGCAAGCCGGTCACTGCGCCGCCGGCCCAGACCAACGCGTAATTGTTGATTGCGATGCCGACGCTGGTGTCGGCCATGGTGATGCTGATGGCCAGCGCTTCGGGATCAAAGAAGAACAGGCAGGACAGGATCACCATCGGCAGGCCGGCAAAGATCAGCAGAAGGCCCGGAGCGCACAACCCGATGCTCGGTGCCAGATAGGCCGAGATCCGCGGGTGCGGCGCCATCATGCCGGGGCGCGCGCCCAGCTTGGGGGTGAATACCAGCGCCATTCCGGCCGGGAACAGATACACGAAACCCACACCAAAGAAGTCGTGGAAGCCCGCATTGGTCAGCGGCCCGACCGACCCCCAGGTCGCCCAGCTGAGGGCTGAGGACACCACCGTGGCCACAATGCAGGTGATGAAATAGGCCGAGGCCTTCATCCGTTCCGACACCGCGAAATGAAGCAGAATGTTGATGATGCCGGCAAACACCGCTAGGAAAAAGATGAAGATCTGGAAGGTGTTCAGCCCCGGAAAGGTCCCCGGATCCGTATGATGCGCCATCGCATTGGTCAGGGCGCCGCCCAGCCACCAATCCTTGATGGAGTCCATCATGGTCGCGCCTTCCATGATGTAATACTGCCCGGCCCACAGGCCAAAACCGATGATATAGTAGGTCGCAAACCCCAGGAAGAATCCCAGTGTCTTTTCTATCGTCGAGTTGAACAGATTCCTGCGCCGGGCAGTGCCTGCGTCGATCAGCAGCAGGCCGACGACGACCAGAATGGCTCCGACGATCCCAGAAGCGTACAGAATATTCTGCACCAGTGAATTCAGCGTAACTTGCTGAGCGTGTATCGTGCTCACGTCCAATGGCATTTCCAGTTTTCTCCAAGTTGGTTTGTCTTCCCGCCGGTTGTTTGCCACCAGCTTTGACAGGCCGGCCTATGCTGCCGCCAATGGGCCGAGCATGCCGGTTCGAAACGCACCGGGCGGGTCAGGTTCTCTGACACGCCTGGTTCACGGAAAGGATGGCGGATCCAGGGCGCTTTACAACAAATTATTTTACCTTGTGGAAATAAAGTTTCATTTGCGGCGTATGCGGCGGCTGCATGCCGCATCCTGCGCTGCCGGTTAAGTGAATGGTTTCGGCTTGGGCCGCCCTTGGCGGCGGAATCAACCGGTCTCAGCAGATTTGGCGGCAGGGAAAAATCACGCCGCTGTGGCCGGCGCACCGCAGTGGGGGGCGGGGGGGGGCTGTGTGATCCGGGGGCTGTTTGCCGCTCCGAATCAAGTCGCCGCAGCGCGCCTAGCAACGGGGATTGCTGCACTGCGGCGGCAGCTTGCAGCCCCGAAATGGCAGCCTGGAGGCGGAAAACCCGGTGAACTCCCGCCGATTAAGCTGCCGGACCGGCGGCATTTTGTTCCCCCACGCAAGAATTTTTCCTATACTCTCAAAATAATAGCCAGAACATACCGGCAGCCTGGGAGGAAATTGAACATGATCCGCTCTGAGTTGATTCAGATGATTGCAGACGAAAACCCGCACCTGTATCAGCGGGATGTGGAGAGGATCGTGAACACGGTGTTCGAGGAAGTGACCGATGCGATGTCCCGCGGCGACCGGGTTGAGCTGCGCGGCTTTGGCGCCTTTTCGGTCAAAAAGCGGGACTCGCGGACCGGTCGCAATCCCCGCACCGGTGAAACGGTCCATGTCGATGAAAAACATGTGCCGTTCTTCAAGACTGGTAAGCTCTTGAGGGACCGCCTGAACGGGAAAGCCTGATGCGTTACATTCGCTACGCGGTTCTGGGGTCTCTGGCCATTGTGCTGGTGTCGGTTGCCCTTGCCAACCGGTCTTTTGTTGAGCTGAAACTGATGCCCTCGGCACTGGGCGAGCTTTTTGGTTTCAACTTCACCATTGCGCTGCCGCTGTTTGCGGTGGTGCTGGGCGGGGTTGGCGCCGGGCTGGTGATCGGCTTCCTGTGGGAATGGCTGCGCGAGCATAAGCACCGCAGCGAAGCCGCGCAGAAGACGCGCGAGGCGCGCAGGCTGAACCGCGAAGTGAGCAAGCTGAAAAAGCAGAAGAACGAAGGCAAAGACGAAGTTCTGGCGCTTTTGGAAGACGCAGGCTGACACCGCCATGACAGAGATCCGGGTCAAGATCTGCGGCCTCAGCGCGCTGCAGGATGTTGCGGCCGTTGCCGGGGCAGGGGCGGCTTATGCCGGTTTTGTGTTTTTTCCCAAATCCCCGCGCCACGTCAGCATCGAACAGGCCGCAGCTTTGGCTGTCGAGGCCCCCGCCGGTCTGTGCAAGGTGGCGCTGACAGTTAACGCCGCAGATGCAGAGCTTGATGCGATCACAGCCGCGGTGCCGCTGGATATGTTGCAGCTCCATGGCAAAGAAAGCCCGCAGAGGGTGGCCGAGGTGCGCGCCCGCTACGGCCTGCCGGTGATGAAGGCAGTGGGCATCGCCGATGCCGCCGACCTGCCGCAGATTGCGCTTTATGAACAGGTGGCCGATCAGCTCTTGATCGACGCCAAACCACCCAAGGAAGCCACGCTGCCCGGTGGCAATGGTCTGGCCTTTGACTGGCGGCTGCTGGCGGGCCGCAAGTACTGGCAGAAACCCTGGATGCTGGCCGGCGGCCTGACCCCGCACAATGTCGCCGAGGCGATCCGCATGACCGGTGCGCGTCAGGTCGATGTCTCCTCCGGTGTTGAAAACGCGCCGGGACAGAAAGACGCCGCGCTAATCGAAGTTTTCACCCGGGCAGCGCACGCTGCCCGCGGCTGAAGCCCCGCGCCGCAGCAGCCGATGCAAATGCGGCAGCAGGCGGGATTTGAGTATTTGGAGAAAGATGAAGATGCATCGTCCCATGTCTTCATCTTTCCAAAAATACTCACTTCGCGACCGTGCCTGCCTGGTATGCCATCCGGGTGTTGCGCAGCCGGCGTACGCGGCCCTCACGCCGACTTAAACCCGTTCTGCCATGCTCTCCCCTGATTGCGGTCACGCTGGACCTGAAACTTCCGGCACCTAGAAGCAGGGCCTCATTCATTTGGATCGTGCAGAGCCAACGTTTAGCACGCAGGCGTATCCTCTGGATTTTCAGGACCGCCAGCAAGCAGCAGCAGACTGCCATTCCGGCAGGGCATCGGCCTTCGCCGGATGTGCCTGCTTGCTTCAACCCCTCTTTACCAAGGCAGCGGCGCGCTATAGTCATTGCGGGCGCTGCGAGAGAGGGAAGAACCATGGCCGACGATCTTTTCAACAGCTTCATGAACGGTCCGGATGAACAGGGGCGTTTTGGCATCTTTGGCGGGCGGTTTGTCTCGGAAACCCTGATGCCGCTGATCCTGAGTCTTGAGGCTGAATACAACCGGGCCAAGGACGACCCTGCCTTTTGGGCGGAGATGAAGGATCTGTGGACGCATTACGTCGGCCGTCCCAGCCCGCTCTACCACGCCGAGCGTCTGAGCACCGAACTGGGCGGCGCCAAGATCTATATGAAGCGTGACGAGCTGAACCACACCGGTGCGCATAAGGTGAACAACGTGCTGGGCCAGATCCTGTTGGCACGCCGTATGGGCAAGACCCGGATCATTGCCGAGACAGGTGCAGGCCAGCACGGGGTGGCCACCGCCACCGTCTGCGCTAAGTTCGGCCTTAAGTGCATCGTCTACATGGGCGCCCATGATGTGAAACGCCAGGCGCCGAACGTGTTCCGCATGCGCCTTTTGGGTGCTGAAGTGATCCCGGTCACCTCGGGCCGCGGCACCCTGAAGGACGCGATGAATGACGCGCTGCGCGACTGGGTGACCAATGTGCGCGATACCTTCTATTGCATCGGCACCGCGGCAGGTCCGCACCCGTATCCGGCGATGGTGCGCGATTTCCAGTCGATCATCGGCAAAGAAGTCCGCTGGCAGCTGGCCGAGCAGGAAGGCGAAGGCCGCCTGCCGGACACCGTGATCGCCGCAATCGGCGGCGGCTCTAACGCCATCGGCCTGTTTCACCCGTTCCTTGATGACCCCTCGGTGAAAATCATCGGGGTTGAGGCCGGCGGCAAGGGTGTGGATGACCGGATCCAGCATTGCGCATCGCTGACTGGCGGACGCCCCGGTGTGCTGCATGGCAACCGCACCTATCTGCTGCAGGATGAGGACGGGCAAATTCAGGAAGGTTATTCGATTTCCGCCGGTCTGGATTATCCGGGCATCGGCCCCGAACATTCCTGGCTGCATGAAACCGGGCGCGCTGAATATGTCTCGATCACCGACAAGGAAGCGCTGGAAGCCTTCCAGGTCAGTTGCCGCACCGAAGGCATCATCCCGGCGCTGGAGCCCAGCCACGCGCTGGCCCATGTGATGAAGATCGCACCCAAGCTGCCGTCGGACCACATCATTGTGATGAACATGTGCGGCCGCGGCGACAAGGACGTGTTCACCGTTGCCAAGCATCTGGGCTTCGATATGTCCGACACCGAAGAAGGCCGCAGCTTCGAGGAGTAACGGCAACATCCCGGTAACACAGAAGGCGCCCCGCAGGGCGCCTTTTTCAGTTTAGCTCAGGCCTCATGCAGGACGGTTTCGAAGCCTTCGAACTGCGGATGCCCCAGGATCGGGCTTTCGCCTTCGCGCTTGCCTGCATCGCGGTGCGCAGCGCGGAACTGTTCGGATTTGGTCCAGGCCTCAAAATCTTCGCGGCTGTCCCAGATCACATGGCTGGAATAGAGAAGGTGATCCTTGCCTTCCGGGCCTTTCAGCAGACGGAATTCGCGGAACCCCTTCAGCTCTTTCAAGCGGCTTTCCCGCTGTTTCCAGATGGTCTCAAAATCGGCTTCACGGCCCGGGCGGATCTTGAAGCGGTTCATGGCGATGTAGCTCATGCAGGAGCCTCCTTGTCGGTGTGGTGAAATGCAGGGAGGCTGGCGCAGGCGAGGGTCCGGCGGGCTGGCTTGACGATGCAATAACGGTATTTCCCGCTGCCGGTCAATCCGGGAGGGCAATCGGGCAGGTCAATCCAGCAAGCCGGGCCGGTTCAGGCCGGATCGGCGGCATAGCTTTGCAGAATGCTGAGCGGCACAATCTCGAGTGCTCGCTGATGGGTGGCCTCAAGATGCACCTTGGGTGCGCAGCCCTCATCCGCTGCCTGCAGGAACCGGGCCGCGCACAGGCACCAGCGGTCGCCGGGCTGCAGGCCGGCAAAGCCGAACTCGGCCCGCGGGGTCGACAGGTCATTGCCGACGTATTTGCTGAACGCCAGGAATTCCGCGGTCATCACCACGCAAACTGTATGGCTGCCCTGATCCTCGGCGCAGGTATTGCAATGCCCATCGCGGAAAAATCCGGTCACCGGCGCAGTGGAGCAAGGCGCCAGCGGGCCGCCCAGAACATTGATGCTGTCGTCTTTTTCCATGAGGCCCGTCCTTGGCGCGTTCAGGGTTAAGGATAGCGCGTTTGCGCCGCCGGTCCCGTAGGTTCCGGCTTGAAATGCCAAGTTTACACAGGATTGCCGCAACTGGCTGCAAAACGCAAACCGCCCGCCAGGCTTGCCTGGCGGGCGGTTGAAAATCAGGCTGCAATCCCCGGGTTACTTGCTGAACAGGAAGTGCAGAACATCGCCGTCTTTGACGACGTAGCTTTTGCCTTCCGCCCGCATCTTGCCGGCTTCCTTGGCGCCTTGCTCGCCATTGCAGGCGATGAATTCGTCATAGGCGATGGTCTCGGCGCGGATGAAACCCTTCTCGAAATCGCCATGGATCACGCCGGCCGCTTGCGGCGCTGCGGTGCCGGTGCGGATGGTCCAGGCGCGGGCTTCCTTGGGGCCGACAGTGAAATACGTCTCCAGGTGCAGCAGCTCGTAACCTGCGCGGATCAATCGGTCGAGACCGGCCTCGGCCAGGCCCATTTCCTCCAGGAACATCTGGGCTTCGTCGGCGTCCAGCTGGCTGATCTCTTCCTCGATCTGGGCCGAGATGATCACATGGGAATTGCCCTGCGCCGCGGCCATTTCGGCCACTTTGGCGGAATGCGCGTTGCCTTCGACCGATTCCGACTCGCCCACGTTGCAGACATAGAGCACCGGCTTGGTGGTCAAAAGCTGCAGCATCTTCCAGGCCTTGGCGTCATCGGCGTCAACCTCGACCAGGCGGGCGGGCTTGCCGTCTTCCAGCATCGCTTGCGCGGCGGCCAGCAGCCGGTCCTGCTGCAAAGCCTCCTTGTCGTTGCCCTTCAGCTTGCGAACCAGATTGGCGCGGCGCTTCTCGATGCTTTCAAGGTCCGACAGCATCAGCTCTGTCTCGATCACCTCGGCGTCCGCGACGGGGTCGACGCGGCCCTCCACATGGGTCACGTCGCCGTCTTCAAAACAGCGCAGCACATGGGCAATTGCGTCGGTTTCACGGATGTTGGCCAGGAACTGGTTGCCCAGGCCTTCGCCCTGCGACGCGCCTTTGACCAGGCCGGCGATGTCGACAAATGTCATCCGGGTCGGGATGATCTGCTTGGAGCCGGCAATCGCCGCCAGCTTGTCCAGACGCGCGTCCGGCACACCGACCTCACCCACATTGGGTTCAATCGTGCAGAACGGAAAATTGGCCGCCTGCGCCGAGGCGGTTTTGGTGAGCGCATTGAACAGCGTCGATTTACCCACGTTGGGCAGGCCGACGATTCCCATCTTAAAGCCCATACCGGCCTCCTGATACCACTTGGGAGCTGCTTCTAGGCAGCATTGGGCCTGCACGCAAGGCAAGGATGGCTGGCATATGTGCCACAATCGCTCTCTGTGCGGGGCCGCACAGTAATCCCTCATATTGCTTTTTCGTGAGGTGACTAGGAAAAGCAGCAAATTAAAATATCTTGGTGCAAAGAAAATAATTCTGCGAGGGGCTAGAAATGAAACAGACAGCTTTGCTGGCGGCCGCGTTTTGTGCTGCCGCAGCCATGCCTGCCGCCGCCCAGGAAATGACGCTGGGGCTGGGCTATTCCAATTATTCCCGTGCGGGTTCCGAAGACAGCGCGCTGTTTGCGGTGGAGTATCTGCACGCGCCGTTCCACGAGGGGCGGCTGCTGTCGGCGCGGTTCGGCGCCGCGCTGGAGGTACAGGAGACCGGCGATGTATTTGCCGGCGTCGGCATCAGCGGCGTGGTTGACCTGAACAACAACTGGTTCATTGAGACCAGCGTGATGCCGGGCGCTTATCACGAAAGCTCGCTGGGCAATGATCTGGGCTCGACCTTTGAAATCCGCAGCCTGCTGGCGGTTGGCAAGCGGTTTCACAATGGCAAGGCGGTGTCGCTGGCGCTTAGCCACAAATCCAACGCCTCGACCGCGGATCAGAACCCGGGCGTGAATTCGCTGACGCTGCGCTGGCATATTCCGCTGAACCGCTAACAAGTGCATTCCCGGGCCTGCGCGCGGCCCGGGATTGATTTCCCGCGCAACATTCGGCACACCATGGCGGAAACCTGAATAAAAGGCCCGCCCATGACCCGCATTGATGCCAAATTCGCCGACCTGAAAGCCGCCGGAAAGAAAGCCTTTGTCACCTATGTGATGGCGGGCGACCCCGACTATGACACCTCGCTGGAAGTGGTCAAAGGGCTGCCGGGCGCCGGTGTGGACATTATTGAGCTGGGCCTGCCGTTCACCGATCCGATGGCTGACGGGCCGACAATCCAGCTGGCAGGCCAACGCGCGCTGGACGGCGGTATGACGCTGGAGAAGACGCTGCAGCTGGCGGCAGATTTCCGCAAAACCGATGACACCACCCCGATCGTGCTGATGGGCTATTACAACCCGATTTATAACCGTGGCGTCGAAGCTTTCCTGAAGGACGCCAAGGCGGCCGGCATTGACGGTCTGATCGTGGTGGACCTGCCGCCGGAAGAAGATGACGAGCTGTGCATCCCGGCGCAAAAAGCGGGGCTGAACTTTATCCGTCTGGCGACCCCGACCACCGATGACGCGCGCCTGCCCAAGGTGCTGCAGAACACTTCGGGCTTTGTCTATTACGTCTCGATCACCGGCATCACCGGCGCGGCAGAGGCCGAGGCTACCGACGTCGGCCCCGAGGTTGCCCGCATCAAGGCGGCCACCGATCTGCCGATTATCGTGGGCTTTGGCATCAACACGCCCCAGAAGGCGCAGAACATCGCCTCAATCTCGGACGGCGCCGTGGTGGGCAGCGCCATTGTCAGCCAGATCGGCGCAGGCAAGTCGCCGGATGAGGTGCTGGCATTTGTGAAATCGCTGGCGGATGGCGCCCACAAGGGCTGAGTTTCAAAGCGCAAATTGACTGTAAAAACCGCACCCTCGGGTGCGGTTTTTGCGTTTCCGGGGTGCGGCAATCGCGGCGTTGCCTTTGCTTTGATGAATTGGTAAGAAAACCTTACCAAATGAAAGCGGGAGAGAGTCCGGTGCCGGTGATCACAAATATCAACGACCTGAAGCGCATCTATGAACGCCGTGTGCCGCGGATGTTTTTCGACTATGCCGAAAGCGGCAGCTGGACCGAACAGACCTTCCGCGAGAATACCTCGGACTTCGAGCAGATCCGCCTGCGCCAGCGGGTGGCGGTGGACATGACGGGGCGGACAACCGCGGCCCAAATGATCGGTCAGGATGTGGCGATGCCGGTGGCGCTGGCACCGGTGGGGCTGATGGGGATGCAGCACGCCGATGGCGAGATCAAGGCGGCGCGGGCCGCCGAGGCGTTCGGGGTGCCGTTCACCCTGTCCACCATGTCGATCAACTCGATCGAGGAAGTGTCGGAAGCGACCTCCAAGCCATTCTGGTTCCAGCTCTACACGATGAAGGACGAGGACTATATCCGCCGCCTGATCCAGCGGGCCAAGGATGCCAAATGCTCGGCGCTGGTGATCACGCTGGATCTGCAGATCCTGGGCCAGCGCCATAAGGATCTGAAGAACGGGCTGTCGGCGCCGCCCAAGCTGACCCCCGCGACCATCGCCAACCTGATGACGAAATGGACCTGGGGGTTGCAGATGCTGGGTGCCAAGCGGCGCAACTTCGGCAATATCGTCGGCCATGTGCACGGCGTTTCGGACACCTCGCAGCTGGGCGCCTGGACGGCCGAGCAGTTTGACCCGGCGCTGGACTGGGGCAAGGTCGAAAAGCTGATGGAAATGTGGGGCGGCAAGGTGATCCTGAAGGGGGTCCTTGACGCTGAGGACGCGAGGATGGCCGCCAAACTGGGCGCCGACGCCATCGTGGTGTCTAACCACGGCGGGCGGCAGCTGGACGGCGCGCTGAGTTCGATCCGGATGCTGCCGGAAATCATGGATGCTGTGGGCAGTGACGTCGAGGTGCATCTGGACAGCGGCATCCGCTCTGGCCAGGACGTGCTGAAGGCACTGGCGCTGGGGGCCACCGGCACCATGATCGGCCGTGCCTTTGTTTACGGCCTGGGGGCAAGGGGCCAAAAGGGTGTTGCCGAGGCGCTGGAGGTGATTCGCAAGGAGCTGGACACCACCATGGCACTGTGCGGCGAACGTTCGGTTGACGGCTTGGGGCGCCATAATCTGCTGGTGCCGCAGGATTTCGGCGGGCGCTGGCAGGAATAACGCGGCCCCGGAACCGGGCAGGGGGGCTTTGCCCCTTCCCAAATTGCCGCAAGCGGTCTATAGGCACGGCTTCACGCGGGGTGACAGCCTTGGAGGCACTCCGCCCTAGATACATTGGAGAATTGACATGGCAAAAGAGATTCCTGATCTCGTCGCCGAAGTACGTGCGGGGACGGGCAAGGGCGCCGCTCGCGCTGCGCGCCGCGCAGGCATGGTACCGGGCGTTGTTTACGGTGGTGACGTGGATCCCGTTGCGATCCAGATCCCGTTCAACGTTCTGCTGAAAAAGCTGAAAGCCGGCCAGTTCAAGTCCACTCTGTGGAACCTGAAAGTGGAAGGCCAGGACGACGTGCGCGTGATCTGCCGCGACGTTCAGCGTGATGTGGTGAAGGACCTGCCGACCCACCTCGACCTGATGCGTCTGCGCCGCACCTCGAAAGTCAACCTGTACATCCCGGTTGAGTTCATCAACGAGGACGAAGCACCCGGCGTCAAAAAAGGCGGCATGCTGAACGTGACCCGCCCCGAGGTTGAGCTGGTCGTGACCGCCGGCGACATCCCCGAGAAGCTGGTTGTCGATCTGGCAGGCCTGAACATCGGCGACGTTGTCACCATCTCGTCGATCGAGCTGCCGGTCGGCGCCAAGCCGACCATCGACCGCGACTTCGTGATCGCCAACATCGCATCCCCGGGCGGCCTGACCGCATCGGATGACGAAGAAGGCGAAGAAGGCGAAGCCGAAGCAGTGGCTGCCGAAGAATAAAAAACGCGCCCATTGGGGTAAGGTTGGCGGGCTCCCTTTGCGGGGGCCCGTTTTTTGTTTGCCGGTCCTGCAGGCGAGTGATTGACTTTTCCCTGCGCCGCTGCCCCATTTCCGCCTGAGGACAGGGGAGGGACGGGCATGGCGGATTTTGACATTGCCATAGCGGGCGCAGGCGCGGTGGGGATGAGCTGCGCGCTGTGGGCGCAGATGCGCGGGCACAGGGTGCTGCTGATGGACCCGGAGCCGCCCGGATCCGGCACCAGTTACGGCAATGCCTGCACCTTGGCGACTTATGCCTGCCTGCCGGTGAATGACCCGTCGGTGCTGACGTCGCTGCCCGGCCTGATGTTTTCCAAGGACAGCCCGCTGTCGCTGTCTTATGCCCATGCGCTGCGCAATCCGCGCTGGATGCTGTCGTTTCTGGCCAATTGCCGCGCCGCACCTTCGCACCGGATAGCGGACCACCTGGCGGATCTGCTGTCCCATGCCGATGCCGGAATAAACCCGCTGATCGAGGCCGCAGGCGCCGGCGATCTGGTGGTGGCGCGCGGCCAGCTGTCGGTCTGGTCCACCGGGAAGGCCGGGAAGGCCGCCACATCAGGGCTGGAGCGCCGCCGGGCGCTGGGCGTGCCCTGGCGGGAGGTCGGACCGGATGAAGCGCTTGAGATGGAGCCGGGCCTGCATCTGCCAGTCAAACGCGCGGTGCATTTTCACGCCGCACGGCACTTGCGTGATCCGCAGGAATTCATCACCCGGATGCACCGGGCCTTCACTGAGCTGGGCGGTTCAGCATTGACGGCGGCGGTTGAGGCCGTGAGGCCCTCAGCCTGCGGGGTGGAGTTGCAGGCAGAGGGGCAGAGCCTCACCGCTGGCCATGCGGTGATTGCCTGCGGCGCCTTCTCCCGCCGGATCGAGGGCACGGGCACGCAGAAACTGCCGCTTGGCACCGAGCGCGGCTATCATGTGATGTTCAGGGACGAGGCGCACCGGGTGACCCGGCCCGTCGGCTGGGGCGAGGCCGGGTTTTACGCGGTGCCGCACGCGAACGGTTTGCGGCTGACAGGAACAGTGGAGATCGCCGCGCTGGACGCCCCTGCGAACAAGCGCCGCCTGGCCTATATCGCCCGCAAGGGCGCAGAGATGCTGGGCGCATTGCCGGAACCGGACAGCGAGTGGCTGGGCTACCGCCCGACGATGCCCGACTCGCTGCCGGTGATTGGCCGCAGCCCCCAGTCGGAGCGGGTGCTGTATGCCTTTGGCCATCAGCACATCGGCCTGACCCTGGGCGGTATCACCGGGCGGCTGATTGCCGATCTGGCGGAGGGGCGGCAGCCCAATGTGGATCTGGCGCCCTTTGCGGCAGACCGGTCCTATGCCTGAAGCCGGCGGCACTGGATTCCGCAGCCCAAATAGGGCATCAATCGGCTTCCTTGAAACGCAGATTGAGCTCCGCCCATGAAACTCTTTGTCGGCCTTGGCAATCCCGGCCCGAAATACGAGCGCAACCGCCACAACATCGGGTTTATGGCGCTGGACAATATTGCCGGTGATCACCGGTTCAGCCCCTGGAAGTCCAAGTTCCAGGCGCTGATCTGCGAGGGCAATCTGGGTGGCGAAAAAGTGCTGCTCTTGAAGCCGCAGACCTTCATGAATCTCTCTGGCCAGTCGGTGGGCGAGGCGATGCGGTTTTACAAGCTGACGCCGGCTGATGTGGTTGTGCTGCATGACGAGCTGGACCTGGCGCCGGGCAAGGCGCGCATGAAACAGGGCGGCGGTCATGCCGGCCACAACGGTCTGCGCTCGATCCATTCCCATATCGGCGCGGACTATGCGCGGGTGCGGCTGGGGATTGGCCATCCGGGCCACAAGGACGCGGTGGCAGGCTATGTGCTGCGTGACTTCCCCAAAGCGGATGAGGGCTGGCTGGACGATGTGATGCGCGGCATCTCGGACGGCGCGGCGGACCTGGCCAGGGGCGACGGCGGCAAGTTCATGAATGCAGTTGCGCTGCGCGTGGCGCCGCCGCGCAGCTCAACCACCAAGCCCAAGGCGGAGGCGGAAAAACCCTCCCGGGAGGAGCCTGCGCCCGACACCCGCTCAGCGATGGAAAAGCTGATGGACAAGTTCAAGTAAGCCGGGAGGCAAACAGATGGTGAAACTGATTATCGACACCGATCCGGGCATCGACGATGCGATGGCGATCTTTTATGCTGCCGCGGCGCCGGATATTGATCTGCTGGGGCTGACCACGATCTTTGGCAATGTCACGACGGCCACTGCCACCCGCAATGCATTGCGCCTGCTGGAGGCCGCCGGGCTGGATGTACCGGTGGCCGGCGGCGCCGCCACGCCGCTGGTGCTGCCGCCGTTCAAACCCTCGGCCTATGTGCATGGCGAGGAGGGCTTTGGCGATATCCCCGCCGCCGAGCCAAAGGACCGGGCGCTGAACGAGGAGGCTGCGGATTTCCTGTGCCGCATGGCGCGCGAGCACAGGGGCGAACTGGTGGTCTGCCCGATCGGACCGCTGACGAACATTGCGCTGGCAATGCAGCGCGATCCGGAGTTCATCGGGAACGTCAAATCCATCGTGGTGATGGGCGGTTCGCTGGAAGAGGGCGGCAATATCACGCCCCACGCCGAGGCCAATATCTATCACGACCCGCATGCGGCGGACGTGGTCTGCCAGGGCGGCGCCAAGGTGGTCTTTGTGGGTCTGGATGTTACCCACCGGATCCTGTGCCGGCCGGAGGATTTTGCCGCCATCGCCGCCAAATCGCCCGACCTGGGCGGCATGCTGCAACAGATGTCGCATTTCTATATCAAGTTCTACAGAGAGGTTGCGGGCCTCAACGGCTGTTCGCTGCACGACCCGGCGGCGGTGATTGCCTGCACCCATCCGGACCTGTTCGCAATGCGCGACGTGCCGCTTGAGGTGTCCTGCGAGGGCGAAACCTCCGGCGCGACCCTGGCAGCACCGGACAGCGGACGGGCGCCAGTCAAGGTCTGCATGACGGTGGAGGCGGATGCGGTGAAATCACTGTTTCTGCGGCGCCTGGCGCTGTTGCCCTAGGCCGGGACCGGACCCGTGAAACCGGTCCGGAGTGTGAGCGGACTTTTGGGTACATTTCTGGCAGGAGAGGGAATGTACCGATGCCGAAGAAACGATTTAGAGATGAGCGGATACCTGAACAAGGCCGAGCTGGGATTTCCCTCGCCTAGGAAGACCTGCGGACAATGCCTGTATCGAAGCCTTCAGCAACCGTCTTCGCCTGACTGTGCTGCAGATCGTCTTTGTGGCTAACTGCGTGTAGCGTGCCGTGGTGCTCAGCTTGGCATGGCCGAGCAACACCTGGATGACCCGGACATCCGCTGCCCGGCAGGCGCATCCTCAGGATGCTGCCGAGAGGGGGTGTTGGCCTCCAGCAGATGCGTCGCAAAGCTGTGGCGGAGCGTGTGCAGCGTTGCCGCCTTATTGATGCCCGCCATGTGCTTGGCCGAAGTGAACGCCCGGTTCAACTGTCGTGGTGACAGTGGATTGATCTTCGGCTTTCCCGGAAAGAGCCATCCCTCCTGACGGGACACGCGCCAGTAGTCGCGCAGCAACGCAAGCAGGTTGGGCGACAGCATCGCCCCACGATCCTGCCGGCCCTTTCCATCATCGACATGGATCAGCATACGGTCGCTGTCGATGTCCGTGAGCTTGAGGTTGCATACCTCGGAGGCGCGCAGACCGGCTCCGTAGCTGATGCCAAGGGCGGCACGATACCTGAGCCCGGGGCCGGGAACCGCGGCCAACAGGTCGGCCACCTCCTCGACGCAGAGCACCACGTGCAGTTTGCGGGGCTTGCTGTGGAACTGCATGAAGCGCTTCATCTCTTCGCGCCCGCAGGTCACACCGAAGAAGAACCGCAAGGAAATGATCCGAACATAGAAGGTGCTGGCTGATACCCCGTCTTCAGTCATCTTCAACTGATACGACCGCAGCTCCTCGGGTGTCGCCGTATCGGGTGATCGGCCAAGAAAGGCCGCGAAGTGCTTCACGTTACGGATATCGGCCTTTTGGGTCTTCTCCGCCAGCGGATGTTCATGTCTTTGATCATCCGCTGGCGCAGCCGGGTCATTCTCTCCTTTGTCATGGGAGCCTCCTGTCTGATGATTGAGAAGGCCCCAGTCGTCAGGCAGCTTGCTAAGCCAGCCAAATGTGCCTCGTTTTGGGCGACGCACGCCCGTGGCCATGAGCGCAAATGCCGAGGAGCGGCTTAGTCCTCCTGCGCTCCGCTGCCCCCGGTGCGTCCCGCAGCACCATATGAGGCAGTTTAGCCCTGCCGAGGGGGCGCTTGCGGGGAAGTGACCCGGAAGTTTCGCACGCGCAGCATCGTTGGCCCAGGGTCTTCGGTCTATGGCCGCCTCGGGCTGGATTGAGCAGATCAAAGTTGGCCTGGGGAAGGTTGGCACTGGTCTCTCGGTGCTGTGCCGCCGCATGACGGCAGTTAGCCCAGACCGAATTTGCTGCAACGGCGTAAGATTTCACGCCGCCTCAAAGCGAAAACAGCATCCGTTCTTGCATGTGGTAAAACAGCCGAGGTGAAGCGTGATGAGGTCACCGCGCTCGCCGATGCCCATCAACGCGGCGTCTAGGATCGCGAGCCCTTCATCCATGACTGCATGGCAGCACTCGCCTTTGCGGCCTCATTACGGCTGGAGCGGGGGAATCAATTCCAGGCCGGTTGTCGTGAACATTATGTGAACATTCCTGCGCGGATTTTGCACGTGAATCACGTGCAGTTCCGTAAAAGTTCCCGGAAAACAGGGGGAATCTCCCTGTTCTTCTGACACAGTAAAAATTTGAAAAAACGCCTTGTTTCTCTAAGCTCTGGCAAATATACGGGTCAGCGGAGACGTGGCCGAGTGGTCGAAGGCGCTCCCCTGCTAAGGGAGTAGGCCCGGAAGGGTCTCGAGGGTTCGAATCCCTTCGTCTCCGCCACCTACCAATTTCATTGATATGCAATGGGCGGCGATTTACGACTGTAAGTCCCTGGACGAGCGTAGTGATTTGCGGTCGTTGCTTTTTTCGTTTTTCTTCGATTTGATCGGCTTCTGTTCACATCGTGGTATAAAATGTGGTGCTTTCGATGGCTTGTACCTCTGGAAAGCTCACCAAGAACTTGGTCCGAACACTTGGTCCAGGGCGTCACGGTGATGGCAATGGGCTTTATCTCGTAGTTGATCCATCAGGGGCTCTGTTGCACAAATTGTGTGATGTGCGTGGTTACCCCTTCCCCGGACGGACTTATCCTGCAGCTTCCGTGACCGGTATGCCGAGCGCGGTGTAGCCGTTCAGGACGGCGATGCGGATCTGGACCTCGGCGGCCTGACGGTCGAAGTCCCGTGCCACGAGCCGCTGGCCCAACAATTTCATGCAGTGCATCCAATCGCCGGGAAAACGATTCCCCGGATCGTTTTCTGGCCCGGCTCATATCTCGACGCGGCTTCGGCGGTGGTATCCGCTCCATCGCCGCCAAAGGGCTCGGCCGAGGTATTTGGATGCGCGCAGGGCTTCGTTGCGAGCTCCGGCTCCGGCAGTGATAGTCTTCCACGGCTTCGCGTTCTTGCGGGGCGGAATGACCGCAGCAGCGCCGCGCTCGGCGATCACATCATGGCACTTGCGCGTACCGCAGGCGCCATCTGCCGTGACGCTACCGATCTCCTGTTCGTCGGGGATTTGGTCGGGAAGGTCAGGCAGGATCGGCGCTTGGGGCCGCCCGCTGCCCGGCAGCACATGCATGGCATGTGCGAGAGGGGGTTTGCGGGCGTGCCATTCGCCTTCACCTTCAACTTTGACCCCGGTGCTGTCCGCTGCCCGGCAGTGCATCACGCAGTGATGTCACGAGAGGGGATCAGCAGGTGCAGCGGCCCCTTGGAGCCGCGATAGGGGATGTTCACGGCCAGGCTCTTCCGGCGGCGGGACAGGGTGCTGAAGTCTGGCACCGTCCAGTAGAGACCGGCCAGCCGCAACAGGCTCTCGACGAACCCGGTCGCCTGCCGGAGCGCCATGCCGAACAGCAGCTTCATCGTCAGGCGGGTCTGGATGGCAGCATCGCTGTAGGTCTGCTGGCGGCCGCGCCTGCCTGCCGGCACGGCATCCCAGCTCATCCCGGGGTCGAATCAGATCGTCAGCGCGCCACGGCGCTTGAGTGCTTCATTGTAGGCTGGCCAGTTCCTGGTCCTGTAGGTCGAGGGTGTGGGTCTGTTCTTACATCCTAGCTAACACGCTGGTTTCAGAAGATGAATCCGTCACCGGATTTATGCAGCAGAGCTTCATCGGCGGCAAAGAAACTTTGCGGCAGATCCAAACTGACTTTGCCGAGTTGGTCTCGGAGCGGTTCGGGCTGGAGCGCGGCAGGGAACGGAGCCAGGCCAAGCACACTACCCTGCGTGAGTACTATGCGTTGGCGAACCAGAAACCAGAGCCCGATCTTGAGTTCGCACGGCTTGACCGCCTGTCATGCGAGTCCCACTGCGGCCGGTGCCAGGTTGATGGGCGGTTGCCTGCTCTTCTGATGATAGAGCGATGATCCGCGTTTGCAGTGCTGCGCGCGCAGATCCGTCGCGACGTGCGCGGCTTTTCCCATGGCCATTAGCAAACAAGTAGTTCACCGAGCTGATCAGATCTGGCGTTGCAGCCGTCATCTCATCAAGTGGCAAGAGCAGATCGCTGTGATCGGCCAATGTCGCCTCGGCTCCGTTTTCCGTCATGCGCCAATTGCGAACAAACCCTTCGGTGCCGCCGCCGCCCCACACAGACCCGGCCAGCATCAGAAATGTAGTCTTGCCGCGCGAGCTTTGCCTAAAGAGGTGAAATCCGCCACCTTGGCGATCCAGAAGCCGCAGCAAGGGGGGGCAAGCGCTGCACTGATAGCAAAACATGCACGGCTGTTACTTTCGGCGTAACAGGCGAGTTCGCGCCATTCCTCTAATTTTCCCGACTGTGCCAAGAAGTGCTGCCGCACGCTCATGTCGATCATGAGGTCGGTCTTAGACTGATCCGGCCGCAGATTTTTTTGCTGCAATGCAAAGCTATTACCATGCCAGCCAAGCCTGGTCGCAACGTCCATGATCCGCGCAGCGTTGGTTGCCGCCGCTGCACGGAAGGGCCCAGGGCCTTTGCTGCCGGGGTCAGAACCGCAGGGACAGGCAGGACATGCCGCCGTCCAGTTTGGCACAGTCGCTGTTGTCGATTTCAACAACCTGGTAGCCCGCCTTGTCGAGCATGTCTGCAGTGCGCGGGAAACCTGCTGCCATCAGCACCAGATTGTTGAACCTGATGGCATTTGCAGCCGCTTCCTCACCCTCGGCCACATGCAGCACACGGTAGCCTTTGAAGCAGCCGGAGGCGTCGAGGCGCTTGGTCGACAGGATTGTCTCGGCATCCATCAGCGAACAATCGGTCTTGAAGTGCAAGACGCCTTCCGGAGTGAAGACTTCGCGCAGTGTATGGCCCCAACCGGCGGCGATTTCAGCAAGTTCGGCTACACCTGCGGCGTCGGTGCGGTCGGAGCGGCCAACCAGGATTTCGGTGCCGGTTACCAGGATGTCGCCGCCTTCGATATGGCCGGGGCCTTTGATTTCGCGGATGTCGCCGTAGCAGCCGCGCAGGGCCGGGGCCATTTCAGCCACTTCACCCAGCCGCGACGGTGCGCCGGGGCGCATCAGGATGGCACCCTGAGGCAGGCACAGGGCGGTGTCCTCGACAAACTGCGCGTCGGGGAATGCGTCCAGCGGATCCAGTTCGATCACCTCGGCGCCGGTGCTGCGCAGGGCCGCGACATAGGCCGAATGGGCAGCCAGCATGCTGTCCAGATCCGGGTTGCCGATGTCCTCGGCGCGCAGTCCATTTGCAATGGAGGCGGCGGGGCGGCGGGTGATGGCGCGGGTGAACTCAAATGTGGGGTTTCGCATGGGGGTTACTCCTGTTCCGGAACGGATCCGGCAATGTCGATTTCAAGTAGGGAGGGGGCGCCGCGGGTGCTGGCCTCGCGGAGTGCGGCGGCTATGGTTTGCGGGTCCATGGGCACGCGGGTGAAGGGGATGCCAAAAGATTTGGCCGCGGCCTCAAAATCCGGCGGGGTCGGGTCGCAGCCAACCACGGGGACGTCCACGGCCTTCATTGAGGCGGCGATTTCGCCGTAACCGCGATTGTTCCAGAGGACAAAGGTGATGGGCAGGTCCTCGTCCACTGCTGCCATGATCTCTGGCAGCGAGAATTGCGCGCCGCCGTCGCCGGCAATGCAGATCACTGGTGTGTCCGGTGCGGCGATGGCGGCGCCGATCGCAGCGGGGATGCCAAAGCCAAGCGCGCCGTATCCGGTGGCGGCATTGAACCAGCCGCCGGGGCGGTCGTGGTCGTAGTAGAGGTTGCCGGCATAGATCGGCTGGGTGGAATCGCCGACCATCAATGAGCCGGGAACTGCGGCGCGCATGGCGTTCAGCACCTCGACCTGGCGGCGGTAGTCCGGTCCGATTTCCTCATAGGCAGCGGCGCGGGCGTGTTGCGCACGTTCAGCGCCCTGGCCTTGTTTCGCTGGTCCGGGCAGGGCGGAGAGAAGTGCCGCGGCGGCGTCTTCTGCGCGGCCCGTGATGGCCAGCGCGGTTTCATGCCGGGCCAGCTGTGCAGGGCAGATATCAACCCGGATCAGCCCTGCCATCCGGGGCATGCTGCCGGTGGCGTACATGTCATAGTCGGTTGGTCCCAATTCGGTTCCCAGGGCCAGCACGCAATCGGCGTCCCCGATCAGGGCGCGGGTGGCTTGCAGGCTAGGGCTGGCTGGAACGGTCAGCGGGTGGCCGTGCATCAGGCCGCGGGCGTTTACGGTTTGCACGACGGGGGCGTCCAGGCGTTCGGCCAGGGCTTGGAGGCCTGCACCCGCCGTCTTCATGCCGCCGCCGGCCAGGATTACAACATTTGCTGCCGCGGATAGCCGGTTTGCGGCCTTGGTGATCAGGTCCGGGTCCAGCTGCGGCGGGGGCGGGGGCAGTGCATTTGCGCCGTCGTCGGATGCGGCGCCTGCGACGTCCAGCGGGACCTGTATGTGCGTGGGGCCGGGGCGGCCGGCGGAGAAGGGGGCAAAAGCGTGATCCAGCGCTGTCTCCAATCCGGCAGGGTGCGCCACGTGTTCCGATGCCAAAGCCACGGTTTTGGCCAGGGCGTGCTGGTCCGGCAGCTCGTGCAGGTGGCCGAGACCCATGCCGAGGGTGCCGCTGGCGTTGACGCCCGAGACCACCAGCATCGGCACCGAATCCGCCCGCGCCTGGGCCATCGGGGTCAGCGTGTTGGTGAGGCCGGGGCCGGTGATCACAAAGGCGACGCCCGGCTGGCCGCTGACGCGGGCGTAACCGTCGGCCATGAAGCCTGCGCCCTGTTCGTGGCGGGGGGTGATGTGGCGGATGCCGGAATCTGCCAGCCCGCGGTAAAGCTCAACCGTGTGGACGCCAGGGATCCCGAACACGCAGGAAACCCCGCGTTTCTGCAACCCTGCGATCAGAGCCTCACCAACTGTTTTTGCGGTCATGCGACGCTCCTTGCCTTGCGGTTTGCGTGGGCGGTGATCCGGTCCAGGGCGGTGGCAAAGCTGCTGTCGTCAATTGTAAGCGCGACGCGCACCCAGTTTTTAAGGCTGCCGCCAAAGGCGGAGCCGGGCATCACGGCGACGCCGCTGTCCAAAAGATCCCAAGCGTAGGCATCACCGTCCAGGCCAGTGGCCGAGACGTCGATAAGGGCAAACATGCCGGCTTCGGGACGTTGGACGCGCAATTCTGTCTCGCTGTGCAAGCGCTGGACCAGCAGGTCGGCACGGGCAGCAAAACGGGCGGCCATGCCAGGGGCGACCGCGGAGCCATCGCGCACGGCTTTTTCAGTCATGTCAGCAATAAAGGGCTGATTGCCGAACAGCATGGTTTCCGACACTGGCAGCAGCGCGGTGCAGAAGGCCGCAGGCCCGGCGCACCAGCCGCTGCGAAAGCCCGGTGCGGCGTGGGATTTGGAGATCGATGAGACCGCGATCACCCGGTCCGCCAGGGCAGGATCAGAGAGCGGCGAGATGAACTCTGCGCCCTCGAAAATCAGATGCTCGTAGACCTCGTCAGAGATGATCCAGAGGTCATGCTTGATCGCCAGCGCGCCGATTTCACGCAGGTCTTCCGCGGTCAGGATGGCGCCGGTCGGGTTGTGCGGGGTGGTCAGCAGGATCGCGCGGCTGCGGGGTGTGATGCGCGCGGCGATGTCGCTGGCCTGCATCCGGAACCCGGCCTCAGGCCGCAGCGGCACAGGTACCATGTCCGCACCGGAGGCGCGGATCACACCCTCGTATGTCGCATACATCGGGTCGCCCACCAGCACCTCGGTGCCGGTTTCCGCAACGCCCTGCAGCACCGCATAAAGCGCAGTCTGGGTGCCGGGGAAGCAGAGGATGTTCTCCGGCCCGAAATGACGCCCGCGGCTGGCAGTATAGGCATCGGCCAGCGCGGCGCGCAGGCGGGCTTCGCCTCGCCCGTCGGAATAGCCGGTGCGGCCGGCCTGCATTGCCTGCGCGGCGGTCTGGATCAGGTCCGGCGGGGTGGGCACGTCAGGCTCGCCGATGGTCATCTCAACCAGATCGGCACCGGCTTCGGCCAGTTGGCGCGCCTTTAGGTGCACCTCCCATTTGCCACCGCCCAATCCGGCGAGCCGCTCGGTGATTGCTGTCAGCTTCATGACGTTCCCGCCCCTTGTTCCAAATCAAGTCCTGTCATTGCGGCAATGGATTGCCGCCCGATTTCTGCCAGTTCCTCCGGTGCAAAAGCATCGGGCAAGGCACCGCCCTCCAGCCACAGCCCGTCGATCAGCGCGTTGCAGGCAATCGCCAGCTGGCGCAGCCGTGCGGGCGGGGCCGGGCGGCCGGCTTCCTCGAGCGCTACGGTGATCAGCGCCTCCAGCTGGTCGCGGAAATAGGCATAGGTGCGTTCGTGCGTCGCCTTCATCTGCGGATCCTGCTGTACCTTGTTGAGGAAGCTGGCCCAAAGAGCGATGGCGCGCGGGTCCACCACCGGCGGCGTCAGCGAGGCATTCACCAAGGCAGTGAGCCGGGCCAGTGCCGTGCCTTCGGTGCCGGCAGCCGGGGCAAAGGTCTGGTCGGTCATGGCCGTCATGTGGTGTTCGTAGGCGGCGGTGATCAGCTCTTCCTTGGAGCTGAAATAATGCCGGATCAGCCCCTGGGTTACGTCGGCGCGCTCGGCAATGCCCCGCACCGTAGCCCCGCGCACGCCGTTTTCCGCCACCAGCTCCAGTGTGGCCAGAATCAGCGCTTCCTTCCGGGATTCGGCGGATTCGCGTTTGAATTTGCGGCGCTCGTCGGTCACCTCAGCTCCTGTTATTTGCCTGGCATAGAAATTATACGCTTGCATAATTACGCGAGTCGCGGCTTACTGCAATCGGAAAATTCGGGAAGACGCAACTATGGACACAGCCGCTGCCGCCTCATCAGCTTTGGAAACTGACGCGCGCCGGGAGGCGATCCGGGTTGAGGATCTGCACAAGTCGTTCGGCAATCTGGAGGTGTTGAAAGGCGTGTCGCTGACCGCCCGTCAGGGCGATGTGGTGGCGATCATCGGCGGCTCGGGGTCGGGCAAGTCGACCATGCTGCGCTGCATAAACTTTCTGGAGACGCCGAGTTCGGGCAAGATCGTGATCGGCGGCGAGGACGTGGCGATGCGGGGCGACGGCACCCCGGCCAATCAGAAGCAGATCGAGCGCATCCGGACCAAGCTGGCGATGGTGTTTCAGCAGTTCAACCTGTGGACCCACCGGACCTTGCTGGAAAATGTGATCGAGGTGCCGGTGCATGTGCTGAAAGTGCCCAAGGCCGAGGCCATCGCCCGTGCGCATGAATTGCTGAATCGCGTGGGTTTGGGCGGCAAAGAGGACACTTATCCCGCCTATCTGTCCGGCGGCCAGCAGCAGCGGGCGGCGATCGCCCGGGCGCTGGCGGTGGACCCGTCGGCGATGCTGTTTGACGAGCCGACCTCAGCCCTGGACCCGGAACTGGTGGGCGAGGTGCTGACGGTGATCCGCGATCTGGCCGCCGAGGGGCGCACCATGCTGCTGGTCACCCACGAGATGAAATTCGCGCGCGAAGTCGCGAACCACGTTGTCTATCTGTACCAGGGCCGCATCGAAGAGCAGGGACCGCCTGCCGAGGTCTTTGGCAATCCGCAATCAGAGCGGCTGAAGCAATTCTTAAGCTCGGTCGCCTGATCCACTACCACCACAATAATAATCAACTGGGAGAGAAGAATGAAACTGAAAGCATTGCTTGCCGCGGCCACCGCAGCCGCCGCCCTGACTGCTGGCGCCGCTGCTGCGGAACAGGTAAAGATCGGCATCGCCGCCGAGCCCTATCCGCCGTTTGCATCGCTCGACAGCTCCGGCAACTGGGTCGGCTGGGAGGTCGAGATGATCGGCGCAGTTTGCGCCGCGGCTGAACTGGACTGCGTGATAACGCCGGTGGCCTGGGACGGCATCATCCCGTCGCTGACCGGCCAGCAGATCGACGCCATCATGGCCTCTATGTCGATCACCGAGGAGCGGCTGAAGACCATTGATTTCAGCGATCCCTATTACAACACACCGGCGGTGATCGTGGCGGACAAGTCGATGGATATCGCGCCGACCCCGGACTCGCTGGCGGGTAAGATCGTGGGCATTCAGGCCTCGACCATCCACCAGGCCTATGCGCAGGAGTACTTTAAGGATGCCGAGCTGAAGGTCTATCAGACCCAGGATGAAGCCAACCAGGATCTGTTTGCGGGCCGCATCGACGCGACTCAGGCGGACAGCATCGCAATGGCGGACTTCGTGGGTTCCGATACCGGCAGCTGCTGCGAGATCAAAGGCGCGGTTGCTGATGATCCGGCGATCCTGGGCCGCGGTGTCGGCGCTGGTGTGCGGCAGGGCGATGACGCACTGCGCGAGGCGCTGAACAAGGGTATCGCCGCAGTCCTGGCCGATGGCACCCATGAGAAGATCACTGCCAAATACTTCACCACCAGCATCTACTAAGCTGCTGCCATGACCGGACTGTTCGAATTACTGGGCCTTGGCGCCAGCGCAGAGCTGCTGTCGCTGTCGGGCTGGGGAGGCAACCTGCTGCGTGGGCTTGCCAATTCCTTGCAAATCGCCATTGGCGCCTATGGGCTGGGGCTGGTGATCGGGCTGTTCGGAGCTTATGGCAAACTTTATGGCGGGAAGGTCACGCGCGATCTTCTCGCCATTTACACCACGGTGATCCGGGCGGTGCCGGAACTGGTGCTGATCCTGATCCTTTATTACGTGGGCAGCGATATCATCAACAAGATCTCCGAAGGCTTGGGCGGCGGCCGGGTTGAGATTAACGGCGTTGCAGCCGGTATCTGGGTTTTGGGTGTGGTGCAGGGGGCCTATGCCACCGAAGTGCTGCGCGGCGCCATCCAGGCGGTGCCGGTGGGCCAGATCGAGGCGGCGAAATCCTATGGCATGCCGGGTTTCATGATCATGCGGCGGGTGACGATCCCGGCGATGATGAGCTTTGCGGTGCCGGGGCTGGCAAACTTGTGGCTGATCGCCACCAAGGACACCGCGCTGCTGGCGGTTGTCGGCTTTAATGAGCTGACGCTGGAGACCCGCCAGGCGGCCAGCAGCACGCGGGCCTATTTCACCTTTTTCCTGGCGGCCGGGTTCCTTTATCTGATGGTGACGCTGTGTTCCGGCGCGGTCTTTGCCCGGATTGAAAAATGGGCGCGGCGCGGCCAGCCCTCGCTGAGGGGGGGCACGTCATGACCGGCCTCAGGGATCTGATGCAGCCGCACCGTATTGTGATGATGCTGATCTTTGCGGCGCTGGTGATCTGGTGCGCGGTTTCGCTGCGCTGGGATTGGCTGCCGAAGTATGCGCCGCTGGCGCTGGAAGGGCTGTGGACCACAATCTGGATCCTGGCGGCATCCCTAGTCATAGGTTTCCTGCTGGCGGTGCCGCTGGGGCTGGCACAGGCCGTTGGCCCCTGGTATCTGTCTATTCCTGCGCGCACCTTCTGCACTATTATCCGCGGCACGCCTTTGCTGTTGCAGATCTGGCTGCTTTATTACGGGCTGGGCTCGCTGTTTCCGCAGTTTCCCTGGATCCGCTCATCCGAGCTGTGGCCGTACCTGCGGCAGGCCTGGCCTTATGCAGTGCTTGCACTGTCGCTGTCTTATGCGGGCTATGAGGGTGAGGTCATGCGGGGGGCGTTTTCCAGTGTTGCCAAGGGGCAGCTGGAGGCGGCGAAATCCTTTGGCATGCCGCGGTTCACCATGTTCCGCCGGATCTGGCTGCCGCAGGCAATCCGCAATGTGCTGCCAACCCTGGGTGGTGAAACCATCTTGCAGCTGAAGGCGACGCCGCTGGTGGCGACAATCACGGTGGTCGAGATCTACTCGGTATCCTCCCGCGTGCGGTCAGATACATTCATTGTCTATGAGCCGCTGTTGCTTCTTGCCGTGGTTTATATGGCGATTGCGGGCGTGATAACCCTGGCCTTCCGGCGGTTCGAGAAAGGCTGAACTGACGGGCTGTTAGCCTGTCATCCGGACCCTGGTCAAAGGGTCCGGAATCTCTGATTTATCTGACATACATCAAATAACGGCACTGCAGTTCCCTCTAGTGTCAGCGGCGAATGCAGCAAGAGAATCTTGTAACAGATGCCGCGCAACTTTTTCATATCATCGTTTTGCCGCGCCGGGTTTTTCCGGCGGCTGACGGGTGTGTGCGCCATTTTCATGCTGGTGCTGCAAACAGCGTTCCCCGGTGCGGCACAGGCTGCGGCGGGCGGTGATTGGATCGAGATCTGCGGCGAATTCGGCGTGGTGGAAATTCAGATCGCTTCCGCGGACAGCAGCGAACCGCAGGATTGTCCCAAATGCAGCACCTGTCCGCTGTGCGCTGCTGAAAACGGGGCCGGGCCTGTAAGCGTCCTGCGCTCTGGCATCAGCCGGGCTGCCGGCTGCGCCGTGCTGCTCCCTGCGGAAACCGCGGTGCAGCCGAACCCGGCGCAATACTGGCATGAGGGCCGCGGGCCTCCGTTGGTCGCAGAAACAGAATCCGAACGCGCCCTGCGCGCGTCCGTGGCAGCCACTCTAACGAAAGGAGAGGCGCCATGGTCCTGACACGCGCCTTCCGGGGCTGGATGACAGCCCTTGTGATGACAATAGCCGCGCTTTTTGCTGCAGCGGCTGAGGCAGACAGCCTCGATAGCTTCCTTACAGAATTGAAACCTGCAGACCTGGTGCCCGGCGCCGAGGCCTTTGGCCCGGTGCGCAGCGATGTGCCGGTTGCGCCGGTTCTGAAGGCGGGCGAAACAATCGCCTATGCCTTTCTGACCTCCGATTTCGTCGGAACCACCGGGTACAGCGGCAAGCCGATCCATGTGGTGGCCGCGATTGACACCGATGCGGTGCTGACCGGCGTGAAGCTGGTCAAACACTCGGAACCGATCGTGCTGATCGGCATCCCGAACGCCAAGATGGTCAAGCTGACCGAAAGCTACGCCGGGCTGGACCTGAAGGCCGAGGCGGCGGCGGGCGGCGATGCCCATGATCTCGACATCATCTCGGGTGCGACGGTGACCATTATGGTGATCGACGACAGCCTGGTGCGCGCCGGGATCAAGGTGGCGCGGGCGCTGGGGCTGGGCGGGCTGTCGCCGGTGCAGGCGGACGGGCCGAAGCGCGAGGTCGATATGGCCCGCGAGGAAGTCGCGGATTGGACCGCGCTGGCAGGCGACGGCTCGGTCCGGCGGGTGACGCTGGACGTGGGCCAGATCAACGCGGCCTTTGAGGCCACGGGCGACAGCCGTGCGATCAAACGGCCTGAGGCCGGAGCGCCGGACGATACTTTCATCGATATGCAAATGGCGCTGGTTTCGGTGCCGTCGATCGGCAAGTCGCTGCTGGGCGAGGCCGAGTACCGGAACCTGAAGGCCTGGCTGAAGGAGGGTGAGCATGCCATTCTGGTGCTGGGGCGGGGCAGCTACAGCTTCAAAGGGTCGGGCTATGTGCGGGGTGGTATCTTTGACCGGATTCAGCTGATCCAGGGCGATGCTTCGGTGCGGTTCTTTGACAAGCAGCACAAGCGGCTGGGGGGATTGGCCACGAGCGACAGCCCCAGCTTTGGTGAACTGGACCTGTTCAAAATCCCGGCGGATGCGGAATTTGATCCGGCCGAACCGTTCCGCCTGCAGCTATTGGTGCAGCGGTCGGTGGGGGCGCTGGAGCGGGCGTTCCTGACCTTTGATCTGGGCTACAAACTGCCGGAGCAATATCTGCTGCCTGCCGCACCTGCACCCAAGATGGTGGCGGATGACACCGGCGAGGCTGCAGCAAAGGCAGCCCTGTGGCAGCGGATCTGGAAGGACCGCACACTGGAGATCGGGGTTCTGGGTGTGATGCTGCTGGTGCTGACAGGGGTTTTCTTCTTCCAGTTCCAGGCCACCGCGAATGCGCGTGTCTTTTACTGGTTCCGCATCGGATACCTGACCGTCACCCTGGTGTTTCTGGGCTGGTACGCCAATGCGCAGCTGAGCGTGGTGAACCTGATGGCGCTGGCAGGCAGCTTGCGGGGCGGGTTTTCCTGGGATGCTTTCCTGCTGGATCCGCTGGTCTTCATCCAGTGGTTTGCCGTGGCCGCCGCGCTGCTGTTCTGGGGGCGGGGCGCCTATTGCGGCTGGCTGTGCCCGTTCGGCGCGCTGCAGGAGCTGACCAACAAGATCGCCCGTGCGTGCCGTGTGCCGCAGATCACCCTGCCGTGGGGCCTGCACGAGCGCCTGTGGCCTGCGAAATACATGATCTTCCTCGGGCTGTTCGGTATCTCGATGGTGTCGATCCCGCTGGCGGAAACCTATGCCGAGGTGGAGCCGTTCAAGACCGCGATCATCCTGAAGTTCGTGCGTGACTGGCCGTTTGTGGTATTTGCGCTGGTGCTGCTGGGGCTGGGTCTGTTCGTTGAGCGGTTCTATTGCCGCTACCTGTGCCCGCTGGGGGCAGCTTTGGCGATCCCGGCGCGGGTGCGGATGTTCGACTGGCTGCGCCGCTACAAGGAATGCGGCAGCCCCTGCCAGACCTGTGCCAATGAGTGCCCCGTTCAGGCCATTCACCCCACCGGTGAGATCAATCCGAACGAATGTGTCGACTGCCTGCATTGCCAGGTTCTGTATCAATCCGAATCCAAATGCCCGGTTGTGATCAAACAGCTGAAACGCCGGGCCAAGACCGGTAGCCCGGCACCAGACGTCACTCTGGGCAGGCCGCCCGCCAATCACCCCAACGCGAACAGGACAAAAGTTTCCTGAAGGAGGACATCATGTCTGAAGATCTGAAAAATAAACTGCCCGTCACCCGCCGCGGCCTTCTGGGGGCGACTGCCTCTGGTGCCGTGCTGGCGGCCACTGGCGCCGGCTCCGCGCTGCTGGGGGCCAAACCCGCGCAAGCGGCAAGCGGTGTGAACCTGGCACCGGGCGAACTGGATGAATATTATGGCTTCTGGTCCTCGGGCCAGACCGGCGAGCTGCGTATCCTGGGCGTGCCGTCAATGCGGGAGTTCATGCGGATCCCGGTGTTCAACCGCTGTTCGGCCACCGGCTGGGGCCAGACCAACGAGTCCCTGAAGATCCTGACCGAGGGCCTGCTGCCGGAAACCAAGGAATTCCTGGCCGCCAACGGCAAGGTTACCTATGACAACGGCGACCTGCACCACCCGCATATGTCGTTCACCGATGGCACCTATGACGGCCGCTTTATCTTTATGAACGACAAGGCCAACACCCGTGTCGCCCGGGTGCGCTGCGATGTGATGAAATGCGACAAGATCATCGAGATCCCCAACGCCAAGGACATCCACGGTCTGCGCCCGCAGAAATTCCCGCGCACCGGCTATGTCTTTGCCAACGGTGAGCACGAGGCGCCGCTGATCAATGACGGCCAGATCCTGGATGATCCGTCGCAGTATGTGAACATCTTCTCGGCCATCGACGGCGACACCATGAAAGTCGCCTGGCAGGTGATCGTCTCGGGCAACCTGGACAACACCGACTGCGACTATCAGGGCAAATACGCCTATTCGACCTCCTACAACTCGGAAATGGGCATGACCCTGGCCGAGATGACCGAGAATGAGCTGGACCACGTTGTTGTTTTCAACATCGCGGCGATTGAGGCAGCGATTGAGGCCGGCAACTACGAAGAGCTGAACGGTGCCAAAGTTGTCGATGGGCGCAAGGACGCGCCGGGCAAGCTGACCCGGTATATCCCGATCCCGAACTCGCCGCACGGCATCAACACTGCGCCGGACAAGAAGCACGTCTGCGTCAACGGCAAGCTGTCCCCGACCGTATCGGTGATTGATGTCGAAAAGCTGGACGCGCTGTTTGATGCGGATGCCGATCCGCGCTCGGCAGTGGTTGCCGAACCGCAGCTGGGCCTTGGCCCGCTTCACACCGCCTTTGACAACCGCGGTTATGCCTACACCACCCTGTTCCTGGACAGCCAGGTGGTGAAATGGGACATTGCCAAGGCGATCGAAGCCTATGCCGGCGCTGATGTGGACCCGATCCTGGACAAAGTCGACGTGCAGTATCAGCCGGGCCACAACTCCACCTCGATGGGGGAGACCGCCGAGGCGGACGGCAAGTGGCTGATCTCGATGAACAAGTTTTCCAAGGACCGGTTCCTGAACGTCGGCCCGCTGAAGCCCGAGAACGAGCAGCTGATCGATATTTCCGGCGATAAGATGACGGTGGTCCACGACGGCCCGACCTTTGCCGAGCCGCATGACTCGATCATCGTGCACCGTTCCAAGGTGAACCCGGTCAACCTTTGGGACCGCAACGACCCGATGTGGTCGGACGCGCGTGCACAGGCCGAGGCAGATGGGGTGGATCTGGACGACTGGCAGGACACCATTGTGCGCGACGGCGACAAAGTGCGGGTTTACATGACCAGCCAGGCGCCGAACTTCAGCCTGGAGAAGTTCACCGTCAAGCAGGGCGACGAGGTCACCGTCTATGTCACCAACCTGGACGACATCGATGACCTGACCCACGGTTTCTGCCTGTCGAACTTCGGCGTTGCGATGGAGGTCGGGCCGCAGGCAACCGCTTCCGTGACCTTCAAGGCCGAACGCCCGGGCGTGCACTGGTACTATTGCCAGTGGTTCTGCCACGCGCTGCACATGGAAATGCGCGGCCGGATGCTGGTTGAGCCGCGGAGCGCGTAACCGATGAAACGGCTCCTGCCCATTTCTCTGGTTGCGGCCCTGACCGGCCTGGCGCCCGCGTGGGCGGCGGATTGGGAGGTGCCCAACCGGGCAGGGGCCATTGCTGAAATACTGGCGCAGGCGGCGGATGGCGACACCCTCCGCCTCGCCGCCGGCGAATATGCAGAAACTCTGGTGCTGGACCGGCCGGTCATTCTGGACGGGCGGGGTCACGCCACCTTGGACGGTCAGGGCCAGGGATCGGTGATCACCGTGACTGGGCCAAGCGTGACCGTGCAGAACCTGACCGTTGTGGGCTCCGGCTCCTCGCATCAGGGGATCGACAGCGGCATCAAACTTACCAAGACGGCGAAGGCGCCGCAGATCCTGAACAATGTGCTGCTGGGAAACCTGTATGGCGTGGATATTCACGGCGCCAAGGACAGCCTGGTGCAGGGCAACCGGATCGAAGGCCGCTTGGACCGCCATATGAATGCCCGCGGCAATGGGGTTTACGTGTGGAACGCGCCGGGCGCGGTGGTCGACGGCAATGACATCCGCTTTGGCCGCGACGGGATCTTTGTGAACAGTTCCAGGAAAAACAAGTTCACCAACAATGTGTTCCGCGATCTGCGTTTTGCGGTGCACTATATGTACGCGGACAATTCCGAAGTTTCCGGCAATGTCTCGATAGGCAATCACCTGGGCTATGCGGTGATGTTTTCCACGCGCGTCAAGGTGACGGGAAACGTCTCGCTGAATGACCGCGATCATGGAGTGATGCTGAACTACGCCAATCAGGGCGAGTTCCGGGGCAACTATGTAAAGGGCGCCAAAGGAAAATGCACCTTCCTCTACAATGCGCACAAGAATGATTTCTCGGGCAATTGGTTTGAGGGTTGCGGCATTGGCATCCATTTCACCGCGGGCAGCGCGGGCAACCGGATGGTGGGCAATGCCTTTGTCGGCAACCGGCATCAGGTGAAATTCGTCTCCACCAAATGGGTGGAATGGTCTGAGGCGGGCCAGGGTAACTATTGGTCCGATTTCGCGGGTTTTGATGTGGACGGGGATGGCATCGCCGATGCGCCCTACCGTCCGAATGACAGTATGGATCATGTGCTGTGGACCCAGCCGGCGGCGAAGCTGCTGATGGGCTCACCCGCGGTGCAACTGGTGAAGTGGTCGCAATCGGCCTTCCCGGCGCTGCTGCCGGGCGGGGTGATCGACAGCCACCCGCTGATGCGGCCGGAACGGCCAGAGGCCGCCAGAAAGGTTGAACAGGATGGATAAGGCAAACAGCCCGCTGCAGATCCGCGCGCTGGACAAGTTTCGAGGCAAAACCCAGGTTCTGCATGGCATCGAACTGGACATTGCACCGGGCGAGCGGCTTGCTTTGCTGGGCCACAACGGCGCCGGCAAGTCGACGCTGATCAAGGCGGTGCTGGGCCTGATCCGGCATGAGGGCGGCAGCATCCGTATCTGCGGCGCGGCGCCCGGCAGTGCGGCAGCGCGTTCCGCCACCGCCTTTCTGCCCGAGGCAGTCAGCTTTCACCCGGCACTGACCGGGCATGAACAGCTGTCGCTGTTTGCCCGCCTGGCCGGGGAGCGCCCGGATATTGGCGGATTGCTGGAACGTGTTGGGTTGGGTGAGGCCATGCACCGCCGCATCGGTGCCTATTCCAAGGGGATGCGGCAGCGGCTGGGTTTGGCGCAGGTGCTGTTGGGCCGCCCGAAGCTGGCGCTGCTGGATGAACCGACCAGCGGTCTGGATCCGATCTCGCGCCAGGACCTGTACGCCATCATCAATGAATTGGCAGAGCAGGGCGCCGCAGTGCTGATTGCCAGCCACGCGCTGACCGAGGTGGAGGCGCGCACCGACCGTATCGCCATTCTGCGCAAGGGGGTGAAGGTGGCGGATGACACGCTGGCAGGCCTTTCGGCCCAGGCCGGGCTGCCGGTCAAGCTGAGGGTGCAGGCGCGTGCATCGCAAGCGGACCGGATCGCAATTGAAACCGGCGGGCGCCGTATCAATGGCGCCTCGGTCGAGATCCTGTGCAACCCGCAGGACAAGATGGCCGAGCTGCGCAAGATTGCGGCCATGGGCGATGCGGTGGCGGATATCGACATGGTGCCGCCGCGGCTGGAAGACCTTTACCGCCATTATTCAGGGGAGGACCGCAAATGAGACGCGCCTTTGCCATTGCCCGCGCCGAGATGCTGATCCTGCGCCGCAACCGCTGGCTGTTCATGGCCACGCTGATCATGCTGGCCTTCGCGCTGGCGCTGTCCTTTGCCGGTTCGGCGCCGACGGGGACGCTGGGGGTGGATATGCTGACAGTGTCCGTCGCCTCGATGACCACGCTGTCGGTCTATCTGGCGCCGCTGCTGGCGCTGATGATGGGGTTTGATGCGGTGGCCGGGGACCGCGACAGGGGCAGCCTTGCACTGCTCCTGGCCTATCCCGCGGGGCGGGCAGAGATCCTGTTGGGCAAGCTGATGGCGCATCTGGCCGCACTGGCGATTGCGATGATCATCGGTTTTGGCGCGGCGGGGGCTGTTGCCGCCTGGTTCGGCGGCGCGGGGCCTGAAAGCCTGCTGGCGTTGGGGCGGCTGGTGCTGACCTCGATCCTGCTGGGAGCCGTGTTCCTGGTGCTGGGCTATGCGCTGTCGGCGCTTTCCAGCGGCGCCACTGCCGCGGCTGGCCTGTCGGCGGGCGTGTGGCTGATGTTTGTGGTGCTTTATGACCTCGGGCTTCTGGGCGCCGTGGTGATGGACAGCGGCGGAGTGTTCACCCAGAAAATCTTCCCTTGGGTGATGGTCGCCAACCCGGCGGATGCGTTCCGGCTGTGGAATGTCGCCGCCTCGGAAAGCGTGGCGCTGTCCAGCGGCATGGCTGGCGCTGCCAGTGCCTTGCCCGGCTGGGCCGCGCCGCTGTCCTTGCTGCTGTGGCCGGCGCTGGGCTTCGGTCTGGCCTGCGCCGCGTTCCGGAGGGTGGAGCCATGAGACACCTGATCCTGGCTGCCGCGCTGGTCTTGTCTGCCTGTCAGGAAGAGGAGGCCAAGGCGCCGCCAGCGCCGGTGGAGCTGACGGAGGTGGCGCTGAGCTATTTTTGCCAGATGAATGTCTCCGAACACGGCGGGCCGAAGGGGCAGATTCACCTGGATGGCTTCCCTGTGCCGCTGTTTTTTGCCCAGGTGCGCGATCTGGCGGCCTATGTCAAAAGCCCGGAGCGGGATGCGGAGATCACTGCCATCTATGTCAGCGACATGGGCGCGGCGCCCAGCTGGGCGCATCCCGGCACCATGAACTGGATAGATGCCAAGGGCGCGCATTTCGTCGTAGGGTCGAATGTGGCTGGCGGCATGGGGGCACCGGAAGTTGTGCCTTTTGCCACGCCTGAGGACGCCGCCCGGTTTACGGAGCGCTATGGCGGTACTGTTGCCGGGTTCAACAGTATTCCCGATGACGCAGTGCTGGGGCCGGTTGATCTGGACCGGCAGCTGGAGACGCCGTCCTGAGGGCTGCGTCTCCTGACAGTTTCAGACCGTTTCCGGCAGCAGCCGCAGTTCGGCGGCGATGGCATGGCCCTCCATGCCTTCCATCCGGCTGATGCGGGCGGTGCGCTGGGCCAGCTCATGCGAGGCAGCGGCGTTGCAGCGCTGCCAGGTCACCGTCTTGGTGAACTTGTGCACCGACAGCCCGCCAGTGTACCGTGCAGCACCGCTGGTCGGCAGCACGTGATTGGGGCCTGAGGTCTTGTCGCCAAAGGACACCGTGGTCTCCTTGCCCAGAAACAATGAGCCATAGGCCGACAGGCGGTCCAGCCACCAGTCGAGATTTTCCGCCTGCACTTGCAGGTGCTCGGGCGCGTAGCGGTCGGCCGCCTGCGCGGCCTCTTCGCGGCTATCGCAGAGGACCACCTCGGCGCGTTCGTGCCAGGCGCGGTGGGCGGCAGAGAGATTGGGTTCAGGCAAGCGGTCGATCAGCGCATGCACCCGGGCGATGACCCCCTCGGCCAGGGCCTCATCAGTGCTGACCAGCCAGACCGGGCTGTCGGCGCCGTGTTCGGCCTGGCTGACCAGATCCCAAGCAACGGTTTCAACATCGGCAGTGTGATCGGCAATCACAAGCGAGTCGGTGGGGCCGGCAAACATGTCGATGCCGACCTCGCCGAACAGCATCCGTTTGGCCTCGGCCACATAAGAATTACCGGGGCCAACCAGAATATCGGCAGGCTGAGCGCCGAACAGGCCCTGGGCCATGGCGGCAATGCCCTGCACCCCGCCCAGGTTCAGGATCACGTCGGCGCCGCAGAGATCCATCGCATAGATGATGGCGTCGGGAATGCCGGTTCCGGGGCGGGTTGGCGAGACTGCGGTGATGTGGGGAACGCCGGCCACCTTGGCGGTGGTGATGGTCATCAGCGCGCTGGCGATATGGCTGTAGCGGCCACCTGGCACATAACAGCCGGCACTGGAAACCGGGATCTGCTTCTGGCCCGCGATCAGGCCTGGAATAACCTCAACCTCGCAGTCGCCCATTGTGGCCTTCTGCGCCTCGGCAAAGCGGCGGACGTTGGCATGGGCGAACTGGATGTCCTCCTTCATCTGCTGCGAAACCCGGTTGCAGGCCGCACGGCGCTGGGCGTCGGTTACCACAATAGGGCCGGTCCAGCCGTCGAGTTGTTCCGCGTAGCGGCGCACCGCGTCTTCGCCTTCACGTTCGATATTGGCCAGCATCCCGGCGACTGTATCGCGGATACCGCTGTTTTCGGCAGCGGGGCGGGGCTGGGCCTGTTTGAGGTAGGTGATTGCCATTGGGGTCAGCTCATTTCCATTGGAGGGCCGCCGGATGTGCCGGGGCAGCACGGCGCGGGTTGCGCCTAAAACAGCGCCGTGCAGGCCGACCGGTCAAGCTGCGGCTTGCAGGTTTCGAAAAACACGAATGTTTGTTTCTAATTGCCGGACAGCCTAATTCCCTTTTGCTGGGAGAGTGCGGAATTCCTCGGCCAGCCAGGGAAAGCGTTCGCTGATAGGATCTGTAAAATGGTGGCGCAGGGATTTCTGCAAGGCCTGGTGGATCAGTTGCGAAGTGGCCGCAGGATAGACGCTGGTGGTGAACAGCGACACCGTGCGGGCAAAGCTCTTACCGGGGAAGCGTACAACCTTGACCTTGTCGTGAAAGCGCTGGGCGCGGTGGTAGCTGGCAGCGGTGGTGACGGTCCAGCCGCTGCCCTCGGAGACCAGACCGACAATCGACTGGTTGCACTCCAGCTCAAACCGGTTGGGAAGAGAGATCTTGAGCCGGGTCAGCTGGGTTTCGATCTGTTTGCCGATGGTGTGATCGCGGGAATAGCGCAGGAAGGGCAAAGATGCATCGGCTTTGGTCAGATCCTCGACGCTGCCGGAATACCCGGTGGGCACCACCAGAATGAAGGGATCGCGCATCAGCGGGTATTCGATCAGATCCGGCAGCAGCCCGGCCGGACGGGTGGCGACGCCGGCGTCCAGTTTCTGCTCCTGCAGCTTTTCAATGATTTCGTGGCTGGGCCGGGTGTAATGGCGGAAACTGCAGCGGGGCAGCGCGGTAGACAGGAACTGAAACAGTTCCGGGCCGACCTCGTTGTCGAAATCGTCAAGCAAGGCCATCCGCAGATCGGTGGCATGCTGCCAGCTGCCTGAGCGGATCTCGGCCTCGCCGCGTTTAAGCGTCATCAGCCCGTCAAATACATAGCGGGCATAGACCACGCCTGCAGGCGTCAACCCCATCGGGCGGCGGGTGTGGTCCACCAGATCAACACCAAGCGCGCTTTCCAGGCTGCGCAGGTGATTGGACACGGTGCTGATCGACAGGCCGGTTTCCGCGGCGGCCTTCTGTATTGATCCCGACTTGGAGATCAGCTGGAACACTTCCAGCCAGCGTAGACTCAGCGTCTTTTGCATATGCGTCCTCCCTTGCGCTTTGCATATGCTATCCACAGGTTTGCGCCAATGCATCCGTAGAAATCAAATCTAAGTTTTGCTTTTATCGAAAGCGTGATTTTCTGCTATAGCGAAGCGGCTTCCCGGATATGGTTTGCCGTGTAAAAATCAAAGCCATGAGGCTCGCAATGAACGGGCCCGGCGAATTAACTGGGAGACCTTTCAATATGATCAAAAAGTACCTGCTTTCAACAATCTGCGCCGCCGCTGCCTCCATCTCTGCTGTGAATGCCTCTGATTTGGATGAGATTACCGTGGCCTATTTCCTGGAATGGCCGATGCCGTTCCAGTTTGCCAAGGCCAATGGCACCTATGAGGAGGAACTGGGCGTCAAGATCAACTGGGTGTCGTTCGACACCGGCACCGCAATGTCGGCGGCGATGGCGTCGGGCGATGTGCAGATCGCGGTGAGCCAGGGCGTGCCGCCGTTTGTGGTTGCAACCTCCGCCGGCCAGGACATCCAGATTGTGGATGTCGCCGTCAGCTATTCCGACAACGACAACTGTGTGGTGGCCGAGGCGCTGGAGATCGACAAGACCAACGCAGGCGAGCTGGCGGGCAAGAAAGTGGGTGTGCCGATCGGCACCGCTGCACATTATAATTTCCTGTCGCAGATGTCGCATTTCGGTGTTGATATCGGCTCGATGGAAGTCGTCGACATGGCGCCGGCGGACGGCGCGGCAGCCTTTGCCCAGGGCAACCTGGACATGGTCTGCGGCTGGGGCGGCGCGTTGCGGCGGATGGTGGAGCATGGCAATGTGCTGTTGACCGGCGCTGAGAAGGAAGAACTGGGCATTCTGGTGTTTGATGTAACCAGCGCACCGGCAGGGTTCATCGCTGAGGATAGCGAACTGTTGAGCAAATTCCTGAAAGTGACCGCAGATGCCAACGCAATGTGGAACTCGGGTGATCACAAGGACGAGATGCTGCCGGTGATTGCCAAGGATGCCGGTATGGACCTGGGCGATGCCGAGGCCACAATTGCCACCTTCAACTTCCCCTCGGCCGAGGATCAGCTGTCCGAAAAATGGCTGGGCGGCGGCGCTCAAAGCTTCATGAAGGGCGTGGCGGATGTGTTTGTGAATGCGGGCAGCATCGAAGCGGCGCTGGAGTCCTATGACGGCGCCGTCGACAGCGCACCACTGGACGCTGCGCTGAACTGAGCCAGGGCAATCTGGTGCACGACAATCTGATGAAGGTGAACGGCCCGGTTACCGGGCCGTTTGCATCCGCAGCTTAAGCAGGAAGGGGGAGAGATGTCAGGATTGGACATCAAGGGTGTCTCCATGCGTTTTGATCTGCCCAATGGCAGTTCTGTCCAGGCGCTGAAAGACGTCTCATTGAGTTTAAAAGCGGGTGAGCTGATGTCGGTGCTGGGGCCTTCGGGCTGCGGCAAGACCACGCTCTTGAACATTCTGGCCGGGTTTTTGGCCCCGACGGAAGGCGCGATTGAACTGAACGGCCATGGTGTCACCGGGCCGGATGCCGAACGCGGCATGGTGTTCCAGAAAGGCGCGCTGTTTGAATGGATGAACGTGCGCGACAACGTGGAATTCGGGCCGCGCATGAAAGGCATGGCGCGGGCGGAACGGGAAAAGATCTCTGACCGGCTGCTGGATATAGTCGGCCTGCAGGATTTCAAGGAAAAGGCGGTATATGAGTTGTCGGGCGGCATGCAGCAGCGTGTTGCCTTGGCCCGCTGCCTGGCAAATGAGCCGGACGTGATCCTGATGGACGAACCGCTTGGCGCGCTGGACGCGCTGACGCGGGAGAAGATGCAAGGCCTGGTGCTGAAGCTGTGGAAAGAGACTGGCAAGACCATCATCCTGATCACCCACTCGGTCGAGGAAGCGCTGCTGCTGGGCGAGCGTCTGATCGTGATGGCGCCGCGCCCCGGCCGCATTCACCGCGAATACCAGCTGCCCTTTGCGGAACGCGGGGTGAATGCCGATCTGCGCGACGTCAAGAAATCCGAAGGCTTTGCCGAGACCCGCGATGAGATCCTCTCGATGATCTGGGAAATGGAAGAGGAGATCATGGGCCGGACGGAGCAAGTTGCATGACAGTACTACTGTTCTATATCGCGCTGTTTGCCGGTGCTTTTTTTCTGGTTCAGCTTATCCGCAAGGGGATGCGGTCGCAGCAGGATTTCACCAGCTTGAAAACCGTAACGTTCGGCGATGAAAGCGCCGTGACGCCGGACCGGGCGGCCTCGATCATCTCGGTCCTTGTGATCTTTGTGATCTGGGCGGCCTTTACCGGCTCCAAGCTGCTTCCCATTCACGTGCCGGGGCCCTTTACCGGCGAAACCACATTCACCTACACATTGGAGAATGCTGACGGGGCCACCGATGACGCAGACATCACGGTCAGGGTGGCCGGGTTTGGTGAAGAAAGCCCCAAGTTTGAGGTGGAGCCGGGCGATGGTTTTGCCAAGAACGATGGACTGGCGGCACAGGCCGGGCGCTCTACCACTCTGATCTTTGACCGTAATGACGAGGTCAAGCGCAAGGAAGGCGCAAAGATCGTCGCTATCAACGGCGAACCCATCGGCCCCGGAACACAAGTGGACGCTGGCGACGGGACGGTGACGCTGACCGGCAAAGGAGCAATCAGTTTTGCGCCGCATAGCGGGTTGCAGATGAACCCGATCTGGCTGCCGGCGCCGGAAACGGTGGTGGCGCGGTTCTTTGAGATTGCCTCGGAAGGCTATCAGAACTTTTCGTTGTGGCAGCATTTGGGCTGGTCGCTGACACGGGTGATCGTGGGTTTTGTGACCGGGGCAATTGTCGGCATTCCGCTGGGTTATGCCATGGGGCTGTCGGGCTGGTTCCGCGGCTGGTTCGACCCGATTGTCGAGTTCATGCGGCCGGTGCCGCCGTTGGCGCTGATCCCGCTGGTGATCATTTGGTTCGGCATCTGGGAAACCGGCAAGATCGTACTGCTGTTCTTGGCCGCGCTCTGGATCATGACGATTGCGGCGCGGGCCGGGGTTTCCGGGGTGAATATCTCGAAAATCCACGCGGCCTATTCGCTGGGCGCGTCCAAGTGGCAGATCATGCGCCATGTGATCGTGCCGAACTCGCTGCCGGAGATCTTTACCGGTGCGCGGGTGGCGATGGGGGTTTGCTGGGGTACCGTTGTGGCCGCCGAGCTTGTTGCAGCGCAAAAGGGTGCGGGGATGATGATTATCGCCGCCTCAAAGTTTCAGCTGACGGATATCGTGATCATGGGGATCGTGCTGATTGGCATCATCGGCTATGGCATCGACATCCTGATGCGCATGGCCGAGAACTGGCTGGTGCCGTGGAAAGGCCGCAGCTGATCTGAGAATCTGTTACACAAACGAAAGCGCCCGGGGAATTCCCCGGGCGTTTTGCTGTTTGACAGAGATTCAGCCCCGAATGCGTTCGAAGCCTGGATCATAAGGCGACGGTGCGATGACCGTGGCCGCCACCAGATCGCCGCAGAGGTCGAGTTGCATCGCGCTGCCTTCGGTTGCCAGTGCCGGTTCCACAAAAGCATAGGCCAGGTTCATGCCCACCCGGTGGCCCCAATCGCCGGAGGTCACGGTGCCCGCGACCTTGCCGTCTTGCATCAGCGAGGCGCCGCCATGGGCCGGGGCGTGGGTAGCGTCGATCTGCAGCGTGACCAGCTTCTTGCGCGGCCCTTCGGCTTGACGCCTCAGCAAGGCCTCCTTGCCGATGAAACCGCCTTTGTCCATCTTCACGAAACGGTCCAACCCGGTTTCAAACGGGTCGAATTCGGTAATCAGGTCGGCTTTCCAGTGCAGGAACCCCTTTTCCATCCGCATCGACTCAACTGCGCGGGCACCAAACAGTTTCAGGCCGTGTGCCCCGCCCGCCTTCCGCAACGCCAGATAGGCGGCATAGAGCGAGGCGTTGGGGACGTGGATTTCATAGGCCAGCTCGCCCGAGAAGCTGACGCCCATGACCGTGGCAGGCGCAAAGCCGATGAAGCATTCACGTACCGACAGCCATGGGAAGGCGTCACGCGACCAGTCGCCCCGGGCGCAGGCTGAGAGCACGTCCCGCGCCCGGGGGCCGGCCAGGACCAGGATGGTCTGATCGTTGGTGAGAGAACGGATCTGCACGTCCTCGTCCTTTTGGATGTGCTGGGAGAGCCAGTCCATGTCATGATATTCGCTGGCCGCCGCCGAGCCGTACCAGACCCGCTCCGGACCGCGCTCGGACGCGGGGAGGTTGGCGATTGTAGCCTCGCCCTTGATCATGCCGTGGTGGTTCAACAGGTAGCCAAGCCCGACCCGGCCCGCGCGTTTCGTCACCGCGCCGCAGAACATCCGGTCAAGGTAGCTGTGGCGGTCGGCGCCGGTGATCTCGAACCGGTTGAAGCCGTTGACCTCGGCCAGGCCGGCGTTGTCCTGGATGTTCTTCACTTCAGCAGCCACAACGTCAAAGGCTTCGTCAAAGTTGAAGCTGAGCGAAGGATGGAAGTCAGGCGCAGGCTTGATGTAGTCGACCCGTTCCCAACCGTTCACCACGGTGAATTTGGCGCCTTCGGCTGCCAGCACCGGGGTCAGCGGGGTGGTTTTGGCCGGGCGGCCCGCCGGGCGGTGCTCATGCGGAAAGTGGAAGCGGAACTCGTTCTGGTAGTCTTCGATCGCCTTCAGCGCGGTCAGCTCGACATTGGTGTGGCCCGTAAAGCGGCGCGGATCAATGCACCAGGTGTCGTACTTCGCCTCGCCATGCACGATCTGCTGCGCCAAAAGCCAGCCGTGGCCGCCGCCTTCGCCCAGGCCCGCCCGCAGGCCGATAATGCAGAACGCGTTGCGCTTGCCCGGGATCGGGCCGACCAGCGGCGCGCCGTCGATGGTATAGGTGATCGGGCCGTTGACCACGGTGTGAATGCCGGTGTCCATCAAGGCGGGCATCCGGGCAAAGGCGCCTTCCAGAACATCCGTGACCCGATCCAGATCATCGGGGCAGAGCGCGTTCACAAAGTTCGGATCGATCCCGTCCATACCCCAGGTTTTGCAGTCCTGTTCGTAGAAACCTACCAGCAGGCCGTTCTTTTCCTGGCGGCAATAGTAATCGCTGATCGGGCAGCGCAGCAGCGGCATCCGGTGGTCTGCGTCCTTGATCGCGGGGATCTCCTCGGTCAGAAAATACTGGTGCTCCATCGAGGCGACGGGGTGGTGCACGCCCATCATGGCGCCGACCTCGTTCACCCGGTAGCCGCAGGCGTTCACCACGATGTCGCAATCGATATCCCCGTGTTCTGTATGCACGGTCCAGGTGTCGTCCTGGTGCTGGGTGAGGGCGGTTACCGGCGTGTTGCGGTAGACCTCGGCGCCGGCCTTGCGGGCGCGCCGCGCCAGCGCCTGGCACAGCTGGGCCGGGTCAATGTCGCCGTCTAGCGGATCCCACAACCCGCCGATCAGGTTATCTGTGGAGATCAGCGGATGGCGGCGGGCGCATTCCTCGGCGTCGATCACCTCGAACGCCACCTCCATACCGCGCGCCATGGAGGTAAAGTGGCGATAGCCCTGCATCTGTGCTTCGGTATTGGCCAGCCGGATGCCGCCGTCGCCGTGGTGGTAGTTGATCGGGTAGTCCGGGTCCTCAGCCAGTTCCTTGTACAGGTTGATCGAATGGGTCTTGAGGCCGACCATGGTCTGGTTCATGCCGAAGTTGGTGACCTGTGCCGCTGAATGCCAGGTGGTACCGCTGGTCAGCTCGTTGCGTTCGACAAGAACGACGTCGCTCCAGCCTTCCTGAGTGAGGTGGTAGAGGGTGGAGCAGCCAGCGATGCCGCCGCCGATCACCACAACCTTGGTGCGCGATTTCATGAAGAGACCTCCCGATGGATTTTGCATGACTAAGCGCCCAGTCAGGGCAGGCTGCAATGCACGGGAGTGTAATTCCCATAAATTCGAAAATTTGGTTGAATAAATTGTCAGTTATGCTGCTGTGATTGCCAGCCTGCGGCTGTGCCGGGAACATTGGGGCAAGATTTACCTCAGGAGGTCACAAGAATGGCAGAGCAGCGAGCCAAACGGGGCGGGCGCCAGGAGCGTTTGGCGCAGAGGGCGGCAAAGCCTGCCGTGGATCCCTGTCCGCCGGGCCAGATCGGCGGGGCCTATAAACCGCTGACCCCTGAGGAACTGGAACGGGTTTACTCCACTTCACTGGAATTGCTGGCCAAGCTTGGCATGGGGGAAGTTCCGCCCCGGCTGCACGCCGATCTGCTGGCGGCAGGGGCGCAGGACGATGGCTCCGGGCGGGTACTATTCCCGCCGCAACTGGTGGAGCAGGCGATTGATCAGGCGGCCAAAACCTTTGTCCTGCATGGGCGCGATGACAGCCGCTCAATCACTGTGGGCGGCAATGCGGTGCATTTCGGCACCGGCGGCGCGGCTGTGCAGACACTGGATATGGAAAGCGGGGTGTACCGGCCTTCGACGCTGACCGACCTGCATGACTTTACCAGGCTGCAGGATACCCTGGCCAATGTCACCTGGTTCACCCGCTGTTGCGTGGCAACAGATGTGCCGGATAATTACGACCTGGACGTGAACACGGTCTATGCGTTGCTGAAGAACACCACCAAACCGGTGGCAACGTCGTTCACACTGGCTGAGCATGTGGCACCGATTGTGGAGATGCTGGATATCGCAGCAGGCGGTCCGGGGGAGTTCTCCAAACGTCCCTTCGTCAAGGCGCATATCAGCCCGGTCATCTCTCCTATGCGGTATGGCGAGGATGCGGTGGACGTTGTCTATGAATGTATCAGGCACAACATTCCAATGTCCTGCATCACTGCGGCCCAGGCCGGGGCAACGGCACCCGCCACATTGGCGGGATTTCTGGCGCAATCACTGGCCGAGACCCTGGCCAGCCTGGTGATGGTCCATGCGATCCAGCCGGGTTTCCCGATGGTGTTCTCCAACTGGCCTTTGGTGATTGACCTGCGTACAGGCGCGTTTTCTGGCGGCAGCGGCGAGACGGCGGTGCTGAATGCGGCCTCGGCGCAGCTGTCGAACTGGCTGGGGCTGCCCTCTGGCGTGGCATGCTCTATGACCGACGCCAAGGCGATTGATGCGCAATACGGGGCTGAGAAGGGGCTGACTTCGCTGGCGGCAGCGCTGGCAGGGGGCAATCTGATCTATGAAAGCTCGGGCATGACGGCATCCCTTCTGGGGGTAAGTTTTGAAGGCTTCGTGCTGGATGACGAGATGCATTCCCACACCTACCGCGCCCTGCGCGGAATTGAGGTGAGCGAAGAAAACCTCGGGTTCGAGGCGATCTGCGCGGCGGTGCTGGGCGAGGGGCACTTCCTGGGCGGCCAGCATACTTTGGCGGCGATGGAGCGGGATTATTTCTATCCGGCGATTGCGGACCGGGACGAGCCGCGCACCTGGACGGAAAAGGGCGGATTGGATGCCTGGGCACAGGCGCGGGTGCGGGCGCAGAAAATATTGCAGACCCATCAGCCAGCGTATCTGACCGCAGAGCAGGACCGGGAGATCCGGGCGCGGTTCAAGATCTATTGAGATGCGGGGCAGTCAAGAGATCAGGGTGAAGCTGTCCGCAAGCCAGGGCGTGCTTTGCTGGAACGGCTTTATCGCGTGATCAGCAATCAGTGTGCGCATCCGGCTGTCGACCAGATCAAGAATCGAGCGCGAGCAATCCGGCGTCGAAACGATGGCCAATGTGCGCGAGAAGCTTTTGCCCGGAAAAGCGACCATTTGCAGTTTGGGCTGGAACAGCTTGGCGCGGGAAAACAGCAGCGGCGTGGTGATCGTCCAACCGGCACCCGCTGCCACCATGGCCATCAGTGTCTGATTGCTGGCGCATTCGAACCGGTGCGGCAGCGACAGGCCCATCCGCCGCAACTGGGTTTCGATCTGGCGGGAAATGATCTGGTTGCTGGCAAAGCGCAGGAAGGGCAGCGTGCTGCGGCCTTCGATAACCTCCTGCAGCATGGGTTCGTCTGATTTGGGCAGCACCGCAACAAAGGGATCGCGCAACAGCGGCCTGTCCTGCAGATCGCGCAATCGCTCAGACGGGGTGGTGGTGATGCCCAGATCCAGCTGCCGGTCACGCAGCATGGCCAGGATCGCATGGCTTGAATCGGTCTGATACATGAAATCGCAGCGCGGCATGCTGGTGGACAGGAATACGGCCAGTTCAGGGATGATGTCGCTGTCAAAATCCTCGATCGTGCCAAGCCGAAGATAGCTGGCCTCGGAAATGTTCCCGGCCGAAGCCTCCGCCTTGGCCTTGCGGATCGTGTGCAGCGCATCGCCGATGCTGCGCAGGAAAACCTGGCCTTTGGGTGTCAGGACCATGGGGCGGCGGCTGTGGTTGAACAGCTCCACACCCAGATGATCCTCAAGATTGCGCAGGTGGTGCGAAATTGTGCTGACTGACAGGCCGGTCTCGTCGGACACGTCCTGCAAAGACCCTTTGCGGGCGGTGATCTGAAACAGTTCCAGCCCTTTCAGGCTCAGATCTTTGCGGGCGGAGTGGCTGGGCATCGGATATGTCTCCCACAATTGCGCGGCTGCGTCATGAGGGGTTTTTTAGATTTTCGCCAATTCTTGCCAATAAGCTGGACACCATGGCCGGGCCGGATGCGGTTGGGCTGTTACGCAGGCAATCCGCTCCTTGCGCAGCTGCTTCCTGCGCCTGCGCGGAAAATGCCGCTGCCTTGTAAAGGGTTTATGAACATTGACGCCTCGCGCCGACGGGCGCACACTGCAGCCACAGCGATGGTTTTTCAGCCGATGCATTGTCGTGGAGGATATTTAACTGCACCGAAACTGGCGTTATGCAAAGCCGGATTGCGAAAACTCTGGCCTTATCAGTTTTGGAAACTGTCACTGTAGGCGGGGCGTATGACTCCGCAAGGTTTCACGGTTGAAACAATAAGAACAACAAACAACAGTCCAAAGGGAGATAACTGGATATGACAGCAAAGACTTCAATCAGCCGCCGCACGGTGCTGAAAAGCGCGGGTGCTGCTGCACTGGCGGCACCGCTTTACTCAAAAAGCGCGCTGGCGTCTTCCGGCGAAGTGAACATTCTGATGTGGTCGGACTATCTGCCGCCCGAATTCATCGCGGGTTTCGAGGCCAAGACCGGCATCAAGGTGAATTACACCGGTATCGGTTCCAACGAAGAAATCATCAACAAGATGAAGGCCACCAAGGGCCAGGGTTTCGACATCGTTTCGCCGACCAACAACCGCTCGCTGCAGTGGGGGCCGCTGGAACTGCTAAAGCCGTTCGACATGAACAAGGTCAACATTGACGCGGTGAACCCTGCGATGGCCAAGATCGGCACCGACGCCTGGAACTTTGGCGGTTCGGGCGTGCATTGGCTGCCGCATATCTGGGGCACCGAAGGCATTGCCTACCGTACCGACAAATGGCTGCCGGCCGGTGACGCGCCGTCTTATGGCGATGTCTGGTCGGAAGAAAATGCCGGCAAGACCATGGGCCGGGCGCATTCGATGATGCTGGGCGCGGGTCTTTACATGGAAGCCTCGGGCGAGATGGAGCCAGGCTCGATCTGGGCGGCTTACGACGACGAGGAAACCATGCGTAAGGTCTGGGGCCAGGTCACCGATTGGTGCGTGGCGCGCAAGAACCGGATCAAACTGATCTGGAACGATGCGGACACCCAAAAGAACGGCCTGTTGAACGAGGGCGTGGTGGTCGGCCAGACCTGGGACGGCCCGCCGCTGGCGCTTAAATCTGCTGGCGAACCTGTGCACTATCAGGCACCGGTCGAAGGCTCGATGGCTTGGGTCGACGGCATCTCGATGCCGGTTGGCGCCAAGAACGAAGAGCAGGTTTATGCCTTTGTCTCTTACGCTTACGAGCAGGAGCCGGCAGGCAAAGCAATCGACAGCCATGGCTACAACTCGCCGGTTCTGGGCGCCGACAGCCACTCGGGCGATGTCTACAAAAAGAACTTTGCCGAAGCCTATCCGGGCAACTCGCTGGCCAATCTGAACCCATGGCCTGCCGAGGCGCCGTGGTATGCGGACGTGCGGACCGAATTCGTCAACAAGTTCAAAAGCGCCTAAGCGAAGCGCCTGATCATGCGGGCCCCCGGGAGATCTATCCCGGGGGCCGGTTTCGTGCCGCTGGCTGCCAGCCGGGACGGCGCAATCAACAACAATACAAGGGAAGCAGGTCTTGCGGGGCCGGTGGAGCGCCACCGGAATGGGGATCTGCACCCTGGGGAGAAGCCAAATGAGTGCTGGGGTCGGCGTTGATCTCGAGAATCTTTGGATCCGGTTCGGTGACTTTGTCGCCGTGCGCGATGCCAATGTGAACATCAATGGAGGGGATTTTTTCTCCTTTCTGGGGCCCTCGGGCTGCGGCAAAACCACCATCCTGCGGGCGGTCTCAGGCTTTCTTGAGCCAAGCGACGGCCGGGTGCTGATTGGCGGCAATAACATGAAGGGGATCGGGCCGAACAAGCGCCCGACCGCGCTGATCTTTCAGAATTTGGCGCTGTTTCCGCTGATGAAGGTCTGGGAGAACATCACGTTTTCCATGGAGATCAAGGGCGCCTCGGCCAGGGAGCGGCGCAAGCGCGCGGATGAGCTTTTGGACATGATCGCGCTGCCGGGACAGGGCGACAAACTGCCCTCCGAACTGTCTGGCGGCCAGCGTCAGCGGGTGGCCATTGCGCGCGCCTTGTGCGCCGAACCCGATGTGCTGCTGCTTGATGAACCGCTGTCGGCGCTCGATCTGAAGCTACGCCAGCATATGCGCACCGAGCTGCGCGAGATTCAGCAGCGGGTCGGCATCACCTTTATCTACATCACCCACGATCAGGGCGAGGCGCTGACCATGTCCGACAATATCGCGGTGATGAAGGCGGGGGTGATTGACCAGATCGGTGATGGCAAAACCATCTACAACGATCCGGCCACCGCCTTTGCGGCGTCTTTCGTGGGCGAAAACAACGTCTTCCGCGGCAAGGTGAAGCGGGTGATGGGCGACGAGGCCTTGATCGCCACCAACCGGTCAGGCGATCTGGTGGCGCGGGTTTCCACCGCCAACCAGGGCCGCATGAAAGAAGGCGACGAGGCGATGATGTTCATCCGTCCCGAGGCCTTTGCGCTGGCATCCCAGGGCGCGGCGGGCGACCATTTCGTGACCGCACGTGTCAACCACGAGGAGTTCGAGGGCAATAGCTTCAACATCTTCATGGAAGGCGACGGCGGTAAGGAGCTGAAGGTCTCGATCCCCAACCTGGGTCAGTCCTTTGATGACCACACCGGCCAGAACATCACCCTGGAATACGAGACGAAAAACGCCGTCTGTGTTCCCGCCGGTGAGCTGGCCGCGGAATGAGGAGGCCCATGTCATGCCAAGCTTCCTGAGGGAGTTCTTCAAACGCAACGGTTTCGGCATGGGCAGTCTGATGCTGGGCCTGGTCCTGTTCTGGACCATCGGCCTGATTATTCTGCCGCAGCTGTCGATGCTCGACTTCTCATTCCGTCCCAACCTGCCGCCGCCAGAGATCGGCGGCCCCAAGGACGTCTATACGGTCGAAAACTACAAATATCTGGTGTTCGGACCGGAAGGCGGCAGCCAGAGCTACAACGCTGTCGACCTCAATGTCTTCTTCCGCACCCTGGTGGCAGCGGTCTGCGTCACCATCTTCAACCTGATCCTGTGCTACCCGATCGCCTATTATCTGGCCCAGACCAAGGGCAATCACATCCGCATCTTCGCGCTGATGCTGATCATCCCTTACTGGATCAACGAGATCCTGCGCGCCTTTGCACTGCGCATCATCTTCGGCGAGACCGGCGTGCTTAATAACATGCTGGTGGGGCTGGGGGTATTCGACACCCCGTTTGACTTTATCCGCAATGATATCGCGCTCTATGCCGGTTTGGGCTATGCCTACATCCTCTTGATGATCTTCCCGATCTACAACGTGATCGAAAGCCTGGACCGCAACCAGATCGAGGCGGCGCGGGATATGGGCGCCAGTTGGACCAAGATCCACCAGCGGGTGGTCATTCCCTACGCTAAACCGGGTATTTCCTCGGGCTGCACCATGGTGTTCATGCTGTCGGCAGGCGCGCTGGCGGCACCGCAGATCCTTGGCGGACCGTCTTCCTTGTGGTTCACCCAGCTGATCTATCAGCAGTTCAATGACAACTCCGACTGGCCGCAGGGCGCGGCTTACGCGGTGGTGCTGCTGGTCACCTGTATCCTGCTGGTGCTGGCCATCATGCGGCTGTTCAAGGTCAACATGGGGGATATCGGCAAATGAAGAACTTCTCCTTTATGCGCATAAGCCTCTGGGTCTATCTGGCGATCTTCTTTGCCTACCTGCTGGGGCCGCTGGTGATCATGTCGGCCACTGCCTTCAACTCGCCTTCGTTTCCGCGGATGACTCCCTGGGAGTGCCTGACTTTTGAATGGTTCTCGGCCCTGTTCCAGGACGAACGGATTTTGAACGGGATCTGGAACTCTGTCCTGGTGGGGGCGGGCACGATTGTGCTGTCGGTGTCGATGGGGCTGGCAGGGGCGCTGATGCTGACCCAGATCTGGCCTAAGCTGCGCGCGACCTATTACACCATCATCATCGCGCCGATCCTGATCCCCGGCGTGGTCATTGGTATCTCGACCCTGGTGTTCTGGGACCGGATCAACCGGATGCTGGGGCTGGGCGCGGACAGCTGGCTGTCGAACGGCCTGTTCCTGACCATCATCGGCCAGTCGACCTTCATCGCCAGCTACTGCATGCTGGTCTTGGTGGCGCGCCTGCAGCGCTACGACATTGCGCTGACCGAGGCGGCACTGGATCTGGGCGCCACCCATGCCCAGGCCTTCCGCAAGGTGCTGCTGCCGTTCATGCGGCCGGCCATCGCGTCGGCCGCGGTGCTGGCGTTCCTGGCCAGTTTTGAGAACTACAACACCACCACCTTCACCTTCGGCGAATACCCGACGCTGACCATCGAACTGGCGCAGAAGGTGCGTTATGGCATCACCCCGGCGATCTCGGCGCTGGCCTTTATCATCGTGGTGCTGACGGTGTTTGCAGCGCTGGCGAACGAGGCCGGCATCCGCCGCAAGGAACTGGTCGCAGCGGCCCGTAAGAAGGCGACGGTGGAGGAACTGGAAAACGGCAAGCTGCGGCTGCCCGGGTTCCTTAGTTCCAATGTTGCGGCGGTGGCGCTGGTTGTTGTGGCCTGTGCAACGGTGGCAGTGGTGGGGACCGCCACGGTCTACAGCCCGCAGCAGTGCATTGCCGACATTCAGGAGCAAAAGCGCCTGGAGACTGAAGAGCGCATCCAGGAGCTGCGCCGTCAGCGTGAACTGCGCCGCCAGCAGCAGCTGGAAGAGCAGGGCGGCGCCCCGGCCCAATCCGCACCCGCAAACGGCACCGGCAACAATTCCGGCTTTGGCGGGGTCTTTGCGCCCGGCAGCCTGTCGGGGGACGAAGAGGATGGCGCAGAGACCGAGCAGGAGCCGCAGGGCAACAGCTCCGGTTTCGGCAATGTCTTTGACCCCGGCGCCCTCTCAAATGACGGCGAGGACAGCGGATCAGGCAATTGAACCTGGCCCAAACAGACAAAAGGCGGCTTTAGGGCCGCCTTTTTACATGCATGATCCAGCTTGTTCTCAGGCGGCGGATCCTGCCGGGTGGCTGTCTGCGTAGTATTGTTTGCGGAAAGCCAGCGGGCTGGTTTTGTATTCCCGCTTGAACCATTCGGTGAGGTTGCTGCGCGAGCCAAAGCCGGTGGCGGCGACGATCTCGGCCAGCGGCAGGGTGGTGTGCAGCAACAGCTGACGGGCCTTCTCAATCCGCAGCCTGCGATAGGCAGCCAGCGGGCTGGTGCGGGTTTTTTGCTGAAAGCGGCGCTCCAGCTTGCGCGGAGAGACCCCGGCCTGCTGGGCAATGTCGCGGATCAGCAGCGGTTCTTCGAGGTTCTGCTGCATCAGGTCGAGGATCTTGACGATCAGCGCGTCGCCGCCGGCGGTCTGGCGCAGTTGCAGCGATATTCTGGATTGTTCCGATGCCGGGCCAAAAGCCAGGCCGAGATAGTCGCAGACCGCATCGGCAATGAACGGCCCGCGGTCGGCGCGCAGGAAACCGGCCAGCAGGCGCAGGGCGGCAAAGCTGCTGACGGCAGTGTTGATGCGGCCGGCGGCGGTAGTCAGCGTGCCGGCCGGGGCGCAGGTCAGCTGCTCTTCCTCTGCGGCGGCGGCGAAATTCGAATGCACCGCAGTCTCGAATGCCGCCTGCAGACCGGACTCGGCCAGCAGGAAGATGGCGCTGCCGGCAAACAGGCAGCGTTGCGCCTGGCGGCAGATCCGCTGCAGGCTGGCCTTTTCTCCGGAATTGAGCGGCCAGCGGCTGGAGATACCACCCAGGAAAATGACCGTCTGCGGTTTCCACCCCGCGGGCACGGCGCGCATTTGCGAGCTGAGGTTGCGCACGGCTGTTCGGTAGCCGCTGTCCGGAAAAAGATCATTGGCGGCGCGGAAAACTTCGCAAATCATCTGCGCCGCGGCAGGGGGTTCGGCCTGCGGCAGGATGATTTCGACGTCGTGGAAGCGGGCGAGTGCCGCGCTGTCAGCGGAGTGCTGGGAAGCTGGCACGGTCAGCGGTTCGAGACGGGACATCATTCTCTCCTCTGAGCGGGTCATGCGGGGGTGCCCTGCCGGGCGGTGCCGGCAGGGCGCGGAGCCTGAAAGGATCAGGCTTCGTTTTCTTCGTAGTCCGACATCGGCGGGCAGGTGCAGATCAGGTGGCGGTCGCCATAGGCGTTGTCCACCCGGTTCACAGCCGGCCAGTATTTGTCGACGCCAAGGTTGCCCGGAGGGAAGCAGGCCTGTTCGCGGCTGTAGGGACGGTCCCATTCGCCCACCAGGTCGCGCACCGTGTGCGGCGCGTGCTTCAGCGGGTTGTTTTCAGGATCGATCTTGCCGTCGATGATATCCTGCGCCTCCGAGCGGATCGACAGCATGGCGTCGCAGAAGCGGTCCAGCTCATCCTTGGGCTCGGATTCGGTGGGTTCCACCATCAGCGTACCCGCCACCGGCCAGGACATGGTCGGGGCGTGGAAGCCCGAATCGACCAGACGTTTGGCAACGTCGTCGACGGTGACGTTGCCGTCATCAGCCAATGGGCGGGTGTCCAGGATGCATTCATGCGCCACACGGCCCGTTTCCGAGGTGTAGAGGATCTTGTAGGCATCCTTGAGGCGCGCTGCGATGTAGTTGGCGTTCAGGATCGCAACCTTGGTCGCCTGGGTCAGGCCCGAACCGCCCATCAGCAGGCAGTAGGCCCAGCTGACCGGCAGGATCGAAGGCGAGCCGAACGGAGCCGCCGAAACCGGACCAACTGCGGTGCCGTATTCCGGGTGGCCCGGCAGGTGCTCGGTCAAATGCGCCTTGACGCCGATCGGACCCATGCCGGGGCCGCCGCCGCCGTGCGGAATGCAGAAGGTCTTGTGCAGGTTCAGGTGCGAAACGTCGCCGCCGATCTTGCCCGGCTGGGCCAAGCCCACCATGGCGTTCATGTTGGCGCCGTCGATATAGACCTGACCGCCATGATCATGGGTGATCTGGCAGACCTCCTGCACGGTTTCCTCGAACACACCGTGGGTCGACGGGTAGGTGATCATGCAAGCCGCAAGGTTGTCGCTGTGCTGCTCGGCCTTGGCACGGAAGTCGGCGACGTCGATGTTGCCGCTGTCGTCCGCTTTAACCGGGATCACCTTGTAGCCCACCATCTGCGCCGAAGCCGGGTTGGTGCCATGTGCGGAGGTCGGGATCAGGCAGATGTTGCGGTGCGCTTCGCCGCGCGACGCATGGTAGTTGCGGATGGTCAAAAGGCCCGCGTATTCGCCCTGCGCACCGGAGTTCGGCTGCTGGGAGATCGCATCATAGCCGGTGATCTGGCACAGTTTGTCGTTCAGATCGTCGATCATCTGGTGGTAGCCCTGCGCCTGATCTTCGGGGCAGAAGGGGTGCAGGTTGCCGAATTCCGGCCAAGTGACCGGGATCATTTCGATGGTGGCATTGAGCTTCATGGTGCAGGAGCCGAGCGGGATCATCGCACGGTCCAGCGCCAGGTCGCGGTCGGCCAGACGGCGCATGTAGCGGGTGATTTCTGCTTCGGCCCGGTTTTTGTGGAAGATCGGGTGGGTCAGATACTCGCTTTCACGCAGCGCATAGTCGGGCAGACGGTAGGCGCGGTTTGCGACGCTGTCGTCTTTCTTGTCGATGCCAAAGGCTGCCCAGACGGCTTCGATGGTCCCGGCGCGGGTCTGTTCGTCCAGCGAGATGCCGATGCGGTCTTCACCCACTTTGCGCAGGTTGACGCCGCGGGCAACGGCTGCTTCCATGACGGTTTTTTGCAGCGGGCCAACATCGACAGTGATGGTGTCGAAGAAGACTTCCGGCTCAACCTTGAAACCGTTCTCCTCCAGGCCGGCCGCCAGGCGCGAGGTCTTGCGGTGCACCGACTGAGCAATCGCCTTGATGCCGTCGGGGCCGTGGTAGACCGCATACATCGACGCGATAACAGCCAGCAGCGCCTGTGCGGTACAGACGTTCGAGTTGGCCTTTTCGCGGCGGATGTGCTGTTCGCGGGTTTGCAGCGCCAGGCGGTAGGCCTTGTTGCCGCGGGCATCGACGGACACACCGATGATGCGGCCGGGCATGGCGCGCTTCAGCTTGTCGGTGGTCGCCATATAGGCCGCGTGCGGGCCGCCGTAACCCATCGGAACGCCAAAACGCTGGGTCGAGCCGATGGCGATATCAGCACCCATTTCACCCGGCGATTTCAGCAGGGCCAGCGACAGGATGTCGGCGGCGACAACGGCGATGCCCTTGTGCGCGTGGATGGCTTCGATTTCCGATGTGAAGTCGCGCACATGGCCGTAGGTGCCGGGGTACTGGAAGATGGCGCCGAAGACCGCGCCCGGATCCAGATCGTCGGGATCCGCAACCACCACGTCGATGCCCAGAGGCTCGGCGCGGGTCTGGATCACGGCGACGGTCTGCGGGTGGCAGTTCTTGTCGACGAAGAAGGCGGCGTTGTTTGCCTTGGAGCGCGAACCGCGGTGCGCCATCGACATGGCTTCGGCGGCGGCGGTTGCTTCGTCCAGCAGCGAGGCGTTGGCGATGTCCAGGCCGGTCAGGTCGCTGACCATGGTCTGGAAGTTCAAGAGCGCCTCGAGACGGCCTTGGGAGATCTCCGGCTGATAGGGCGTATAGGCGGTGTACCAGGCCGGGTTTTCCAGGATGTTGCGCAGGATCGGCGCCGGGGTGGTGGTGCCGTAATAGCCCTGACCGATCAGCGTGGTCAGAACCTTGTTCTTGGATGCCACTTCTTTCATGTGGAAGAGGGCGTCGCGCTCGGTCATTGCCGGGCCCCAGTCCAGCGCCTCTTTCTGGCGGATGGCGGGCGGCACGGTGGCGTCGATCAGCTCGTCCAGGGTTTTGAAGCCGATCACCTGCAGCATGTCGGCCATCTCTTGCGGAGACGGGCCGATGTGGCGCCGGTTGGCAAAGTCATAGGCTTCGTAATCGGTAAGTTTGAAGGCCATTGCAGCGTTCCTTTGAAAGGGTCACGTCCGGCCGGAAGCACGGGAGCCTCCGGCGGGGATATTTTCAGCCAGAAGAAGGGGCGGATCCGCGCAAACGGCAGCGGATCCGCAGACAGGTTCAGCCGATCAGGGCCTTGTAGCCGTCCAGATCCATCAGATCGTCCAGCTGGGACGCGTCCGACAGCTTGATCTTGTAAATCCAGGCGTCGGCTTCCGGGCTTTCGTTCAGGGCGCCGGGGTTGTCGGCCAGGGTTTCGTTCACCTCGACCACTTCACCGTCCAGCGGTGCGTAGATTTCGGAGGCTGCTTTCACCGACTCGATCACGCCGATTTCGCCGCCTTTTTCGAACTCGTCGCCGGTTTCGCGCTGCTCGACAAAGACAACTTCGCCCAGCTGATCGGCGGCGTGCTGGGTGATGCCCAGGGTTGCCACATCGCCTTCAACGGTGATCCATTCATGGTCTTCGGAATAATAGGTGGCCATTTTGACTCTCCTGATGATGTCTTAGCGTTTGTAGTTCTGTGTGACGAAGGGCAGGGCGGTGATTTCAGCCGGCTGTGCCTTGCCGCGGATGATGAGGTTCACCTTGGTGCCTGCTGCGCTATGATCTGCCGCAACATAGCCCATGGCAACCGGGCCGCCGACGGTGGGGCCGAAGCTGCCCGAGGTGATGGCACCAAGAGTATCGCCGCCTTCGCTCTGGACTTCCACGCCTTGGCGGGCCGGTGCCCGGCCTTCGGGCTTGATGCCGACCAGCTTTTTGGCCGTGCCTTCGGCCAGTTCTTTCTGGATGCGGGCGGCACCGGGGAAGCCGCCTTCTTCGCGGCGGCGCTTTTGGATGGCCCAGTTCAGCGAGGCCTCGATCGGGGAGGTCGACTGGTCGATGTCGTTGCCATAGAGGCACAGACCGGCCTCAAGGCGCAGGCTGTCGCGGGCGCCAAGGCCTGCGGGTTCGCAGTCGTCATGGGCCAGGAACAGTTTGGACACACGGATTGCGTCCGCGTCCGGGATCGAAATCTCGTAGCCGTCCTCGCCGGTGTAGCCAAGGCGCGAGATGCGGCATTCTACACCGCCGATATCGGCCAGGACGGTTTCCATGAACTTCAGCTCACGGGCGGCAGGGCACAATTCGCCCACAACATCCTCGGCCTTGGGGCCTTGGACGGCAACCAGCGCGCGGTCGAAGATCTCGGTGACTTCGACGCCGTCCAGGTTGGCCTGCATATGCGGGATGTCCTGGTGGCGCAGCGCCGCGTTCACCACAACAAAGTAGTGGTCACCGGCGTTGGAGACGATCAGATCGTCCATGATGCCGCCGTCCTCGTTGGTGAAGAAGCCGTAGCGGGCCTTGCCTTCTTTCAGGGTGGCAAAGGCCTGCGGGCAGAGCGTTTCCAGCTTCTCGCCCACATTGTCGCCGCGCAGGATCACCTGACCCATGTGGGAGACGTCAAACAGAGCGGCTTTCTCGCGGCACTGCTTGTGCTCGCCCATGATGCCCATGGGATACTGCACCGGCATTTCCCAGCCGGCAAAATCGACGATCTTGCCGCCAAGCTCGACGTGCAGGTCATAAAGCGGGGTGCGTTTGGGTGCGTCGGTCATAGTCTTGAGCCTTTCAAACGGGGTCAGTCACGGACAACCATAACGGTGCAATGCGCGTTGCGCACGACACGTGCTAGGTTCGGGCCGATTTCATAGTTCGGGAAGTCGCCCTTGGCCGATGCCATGACAATCATGTCAAAGCCTTCTTTGTGGGCAAGCTTGAGAATTTCGCGGTAAACGCTGCCTTCTTCGATATGCACCGGCACATCGGAAGCGCTGGCGTTGTCCAGGATCGCCTGCACGGCCTTGCGCACATGATCCTTGGCGCCGGCGCCATAGTTGGCGGGCAGGTTGGGCAGTTGAATGATCTCGGGGATGACCGAAACAGCGTGCAGCTCCGCACCGTAGAACTTGGCCTGCTCCAAAGCAAGCGGAAGCGCCTTTTTCCAGGACCGGTCATCGTTGTGATCAAGTGTCAGCAGGATTTTCGTGGCCATCTGTCATCACCTCAGGTGGTAAAATGAGTGCAAGGGGCTGAGGGGCCGCTACAGCCCCCCAAAGAGGTCGGTTACTTGGCGGCTGTGCCGGCTTCTTCCGACTTGCCGCCGGTGGCAAAGAACTCTTTCGTCAGTTTGAAGACGATCGGGCTCAGCAGGGCCAGGGCGATCAGGTTAGGAATGGCCATCATGGCGTTCAGCGTATCCGCCAGCAGCCAGATGAAGCCCAGATCAGCAGTTGCGCCGAAGTAGATCATGACGATCCACAGGACACGGTAGGGGATCAGCGACTTCACACCCAGCAGGAATTCGATGCATTTCTCGCCGTAGAAGGACCAGCCCAGAATGGTGGTGAAGGCAAAAATCGACAGGGCGACTGCAATCAGTGAGCCGCCGATGCCGGGCAAGGTGGTTTCGAATGCCAGCGAGGTCAGTGCCGCACCGGAAATGGCCTTGAACCCTTCGGTTTCACCGTTGGCCAGGAAATCAGCCACAGATGCGTCGAGCGCGCCAGAAGCGATAATCGCCAAACCGGTGATCGAGCACACGATGATGGTGTCGATGAAGGTTCCCAGCATCGCGATCAGGCCCTGGTTAACTGGACCTTTGGTCTCAGCCGCTGCGTGGGCGATCGGAGCCGAGCCGAGGCCCGCTTCGTTCGAGAAAACGCCGCGAGCCACGCCAAAGCGGATCGCCAGCCAGACAGCCGCGCCTGCTGCGCCGCCTTTTGCGGCCCAGGGTGTAAAGGCATAGGTAAAGACTTGGCTGATCGCATTGCCGATTGCACCAGCATTCAGCAGCAAAACCAGCAGGCCTGCAATGATGTATGCAATCGCCATGAATGGAACCAGTTTGCCGGCAACCGCACCGATGCGGGTGATGCCGCCCAGGATAACGGCTGCGGTCAGAACCATCAGGATCACGCCGGTGACCGAGGTGTTCACACCAAAGTTCGTTTCCAGAACCTGAGCCACACCATTGGCCTGCACACCGTTGCCGATGCCGAAAGCAGCCACACCGCCGAACAATGCGAACGCAACGCCCAGCCAGGCCCATTTCGCGCCGAGGCCGTTTTTGATGTAGTACATCGGGCCGCCGACGAAATTGCCCAGCTCGTCTTTTTCACGGTATTTCACCGCGCAGACAGCTTCGGCGTATTTGGTGGCCATGCCGACCAGAGCGGTCATCCACATCCAGAAAAGCGCGCCGGGGCCGCCCAGGAACACCGCGGTGGCAACACCGGCGATGTTGCCGGTACCGATGGTGGCCGACAGTGAGGTCATCAGCGCGTTGAACGGGCTGATCTGGCCTTCGCCTTGGCCTTCACGGCCTTTGAACAGCAGGCTGAAGCCGGTGCCGATTTTCAGGATTGGCATGAACTTCAGGCCTACCTGCAGGAAAAAGCCGACGCCGAGTATCATGACGAGCATGGGTACGCCCCACACAACACCATTTAGCCAGCCGACTACTGAGTTTAACGCTTCCATGGGTCTCCTCCCGATTGCGTTTTAGTTAAATACCCTTTGCCAAGGCCATCTGACGGGCCTTTTTCAGGGCGGCAAAATCTTCATCCGCGTGGAACGATGAACGGGTCAGCGGCGTGGCCGACACGTGAAGAAAGCCCTTGGACCGGGCAATCTGTTCCAGCTGCGCGAATTCTTCCGGCGACCAGAACCGGTCGATCGGGTGGTGTTTGGCGGTGGGCTGCAGGTACTGGCCCACGGTCAGGAAATCGACCTGTGCCGCGCGCAGGTCGTCCATCACCTGGCGCACATCCTCCAGGGTCTCGCCAAGGCCGACCATGATGCCCGACTTGGTGAACAGCTGCGGGTTGGCGCGTTTGGCGTCGTCCAGCAGCCGCAGCGAGGTGTAATAGCGCGCACCGGGACGCACCCGCGGGTAGAGGCGCGGCACGGTTTCCAGGTTGTGATTGAATACATCCGGGGCGGCTTCGAACACGGCCTCCGCTGCGTCGCCCTTGCCCAGGAAATCCGGGGTCAGCACCTCGATTGTAGTGCCGGGGTTCTGATGACGGGTGGCGCGGATGGTCTGGGCGATGTGCCCGGCGCCGCCGTCCTCCAGATCATCCCGGTCAACGGAGGTGATCACCACATGGCGCAGGCCCAGCTTTTTGACCGCAGCCGCCACCCGGCCCGGCTCAAACGCGTCCAGTGTGTCCGGCCTTCCGGTGGTCACATTGCAGAAGGAACAGCCGCGGGTGCAGACCTCGCCCATGATCATCATGGTGGCGTGACGCTTGGACCAGCACTCGCCGATATTGGGGCAGGCGGCCTCTTCGCAGACAGTGGCCAGGTCATGCTCCCGCATCAGTTTGCGGGTCTCGTAATACTCGGCGCTTTCGATCTTTTTCTTGCGGATCCACTGGGGCTTTCGCGGGATAGCGCTGTCGGTCTTATGGGCCTTTTCCGGGTGGCGGGGTCTTAGCTGGATCGTCATCTCGCATATCCCTCCAGGTCAGGCGTGGATGGCACGGCCAAGTGCGTCAAGGCAGGCTTCTTTCACCGCCTCACCCATCGCAGGATGCGCATGGCAAGTCCGTGCAACCTCCTCGATAGTAGCACCTTTTGTCATCGCAAGCACCAATTCGGCAATTAAATCACCGCCATGCGCGCCGCAGATATGGGCGCCAAGGATCTTGCCCCCGGGCGTTGCCAGCACTTTGACGGCGCCGTCGGTATCGCCGGTGGAACGCGCGCGGGAGTTGGCCATAAAGGCAAACTTGCCAGTGATGTATTCGACACCGGCCTCTTTCAGCGCTTCTTCGGTCTGGCCGACCGAGGCAACTTCGGGGTCGGTGTACACAACGCCGGGGACGGTGTTGTAATCCACATGGCCGTGCTCGCCGGCCAATAGTTCGACACAGGCAACACCGTCTTCCTCAGCCTTGTGGGCCAGCATCGGGCCGGGCACGCAGTCGCCGATGGCAAAGATGCCGGGCACTGAGGTCTGGAACGTTTCATCCACCTCGATGAAGCCGCGGGCGTTGATCGAGACACCGAGGTCTTCCAGACCCAGACCGCGGGTCACCGGGCGGCGGCCGATGGCGATCAGCACCTTGTCGGCCTCGATCTGCTCTTCCTTGTCCTTGCCGACACGGTCCAGGGTCAGGGTCAGGCCGGTCTCACCCTTGTCAATGGTCTTCAGCGCGCGGCCCAGCTGGAATTTCAGCCCGCGCTTGGACAGCGCCCGCTGGGACAGCTTGGCGATCTCGCCGTCGATGCCGGGCAGGATACGGTCAAGGTATTCCACAACCGTCACCTTGGATCCGAGACGTGACCAGACCTGACCGAGTTCAAGCCCGATCACGCCGGCGCCGATCACCACCAGGTGCTCCGGCGCGGCTTCAAGCGCCAGCGCACCGGTGCTGCTCAGCACGTCCACCTCGTCGATATCCACGCCGGGGAGGGGGCTGGGTTCCGAACCAGTGGCAATCAGGATGTTCTTTGCGGCGTAAGCCGCTTCGCCGACCTGCACCTGGCCGGGGGCCGGAATGCTGGCCCAGCCTTCAATATGGTCGACACCGTTCTTCTTGAACAGAAAGGCGATGCCCTTGGTCAGGTCGCCGACAATCTTGTCCTTGCGCGCCATCAGCGCGCCCAGATCCAGGCTGGCGCCCTCAACGGCAATGCCATGCGCGGCCAGATGGGACAGTTCGGCATACTTACCGGAGGAGGTCAGCAGCGCTTTGGAGGGGATGCAGCCAACATTGAGGCAGGTGCCGCCCAGCGATCCGCGGCCTTCGACGCAGGCGACCTTAAGACCCAGTTGTGCAGCACGGATTGCTGCGACATAACCGCCCGGACCGGCCCCGATCACAATCAGATCATATGCGCTCATGTGGATTCTCCTCCGAAATGCGGTTCAGGACCGGCACGTATGCTTCCGTATACGACGTTTCGTCTCCTATAGGAAACTTTTCCCCTCTTGCAAACAAAAAGTTCCATCACGGAAATTTTGACCCGTGAATACATCAAAGCTAAGCTGTTTGCGGAACAGGAGAATTTGCACGAATGGAACCAATTCCCTCAGAAGAAACAGGGCTGGGCCCGGAGGCGATGGAGGCTCCGGACGGCGAAGTCCTGGGGAAAATGATTCGCGACGCCCGCAAGGAAAAGGGGCTGACGCTGGAGGAAGCAGCGCGTGCTGCCGCCATCGGGCGCTCGACTTTGTCGAAGATCGAGAACAACCAGACCCGGCCCAGTTTCGAGATCATCCGCCGCCTGATGCAGACGCTGGAACTGGAAACGCCGCAGTTGTTTGTGCAGTCCGGGCAAAGCGGCGTCACCGGGCGCCGGGATTTCACCCGCACCGGGTTGGGTGAGCACAAGGAAACTTCGACCTATGATCATGAACTGCTGTGCAGCGAGCTGACCAGCAAGCGCATGGTGCCCTATATCAGCACCATCAAGGCACGTGACGTGACGGAGTTCGACAATTGGGTCCGCCACCAGGGCGAAGAATTCATGTTTGTGCTGAGCGGCGAACTGATCCTTTACACGGAACACTACCGGCCGCTTCGTATGGGGGCGGGGGACTCAGTCTATTATGACAGCGGTATGGGCCACGGCTGTGTGTCGGTCAGCAACGAAGATGCCAGGGTGCTGTGGGTGTCGCTGGAAGTGTGACGGGGAAACCGCCCGCAGGTCCGTAAGCCCGGGCTGACGGTTATGCCGCTTTTCCGGACGGGCAGGTTCACGTACATCTGTCTGAAAGGAGAGGCATTGCGATGAAACTGGACCCGATTGATATCTCAACAGCTGCTTCGGCTTCCGCTGCAGTGTTTGAGGCGCTGCGCAGTGCGATCATCGATGGCCGGCTGGAGGAGGGCGAACCGCTCCGCCAAGAAGAAATTGCACGCCGCTTCAATACCAGCCGGATCCCGGTGCGGGAGGCAATTTCGCGGCTGGAGGAATACGGGCTGGTTAAGACACAGCGCTTCAAGGGCGCGGTTGTCGCCGGGCTGTCGGCGGATGAAGCGGCGGAGATATTTGATTTCCGCGCGCTGCTGGAGCCGGAGATCATCCGTGATGCGGTCCCGCGGATGTCACAGGAGCTTCTGGCCAGCGCGCGGTTGCATTGCGAGGCCTTTGCCGGCTGCAAGAACCCGATGGAGTGGGGTGTTCTGAACCGGGAGTTCCACGACGCGCTCTACAGTGCCAGTGCGCTGACCTATTTTCGCGAAGCAGCCCGCAGCGCGATGGACCGGATCGACCGCTACATCCGTGCGCAGCTGGTCATGAGCGACGGTATGGAGCGTGCCGAGCGGGAGCATATCGCGATCCTGGCGGCCTGCGAAGAGGGCGATGCCACTCGTGCTGCAGAACTGACCAAAGCGCATGTTCAAGCGGCCAAAACCTCGTTGCTGGCGCATTTTCCCGTTCTGACCCGGTCCTGATACCTGTTCTCAGGCTACCGGTGCTGGGAGTGTCTGGGCAAGCAGCCAGCCGCTGATAGCGCTGGTGACACCTTCATTCGGGCCTGCTTCCGGCCGGACCAGGTAATAGGCGCGGTTCTCGCTGACGGTTGTATCGAACAGCTGCACCAGCACTCCGCTTTGCAGATCGGTGTCGATCAGCGGAATCCACCCCATTACGATACCCTGCCCGGACGCAGCGGCCTGCAGCACCACATTTGTGTCCTCAATGACCGGACCGGGCAGCGGGCCGTCCAGCCGGACCCCGGCCTGCATGAACCAGGCGTTCCAGCCCAGGGTGTCGCGCTGGTGGATCAGCGGAAAGCGCATCAGGCCGGCAGGTGACTGCGGATGCCTCAGCTGCTCCAGCAGCGCCGGGCTGGCCACAGGGGCCGACAGCATGCTGACCAATGGTTCGGAAATCATGCCGGGAAAGCGCCCGTCGCCCCAGGTGATAAAGATGTCGGCGTCCACATTCTGCGGCGCGACTTGCAGCGGGGTCCGCACCAGCTTCAGTTCTATATCCGGGAATTCCGCACAGAAGCCGGCAAAGCGGGGCAGCAGCCAGCAGGTGGCAAAGCTGGGGCCCAAGGCAATGCGGATCGTGGTTTTCTCGGGCCAGCGGGCCACTGAGTTCACTGTGGCCTCCAGGATCCTGAATGCCTGCGAGGCGCCGTCCGCCAGCCGCGTGCCGTCGTCCGTCAGATGCACCTGACGGCCATCACGGGTGAAAAGCCGGATGTTCAAATAGGCCTCCAGCCCGCGAATGTGATGGCTGACGGCGGTGGGTGAGACGCCTATGTGCAAAGGAATTCCGCCCGAGGCAGAAAATGGCTGCAAGAGCGCGCCGCCGCGGCAGAGAAGCCCGGATCGAAGCCGAAAGCGCACCGGCAGAAGACAACCCGCCGGTCTGGGGCGGTATTGAGGGCGGCCGGTTCCGGCCCCTGAGCGATGCGGATGAGGTTAAGATCAACGAGGCGGTGCTGTTGCTGCTGGAGACACTGGGACTGAGCCAGGCAACACCTTCGATGATCGCGAAAATCTGCGCTGCGGGTGGCAGCTGCACGCAAGACAAGCGGCTGCTGTTCCCACGGGCGCTGGTTCTGAAAACCATCAAGGAAGCCCGCCGCGATGTGGTGCTATTTGGCCAGGATCCGCGCAATGACCTGAACCTGTCCGGCCATCGCGTCCACATGAGCTCGGGCGGCGGCGCGCCCGGGGTCTTTGACCTTGAGGACGGGCGCTAACGGGATGGCACGCTGAAAGACCTCTATGACGCGGCGCGCATTTGCGATGCGATGGAAAACATTCACCATTTCAGCCGCTCGGTGGTGGCCCGCGATGTTGGGAACGTGGCGGATATGGACCTGAACACCGCTTATACCGGCCTGATGGGCACCTCCAAACATGTATCGGTGTCGGTTTCCGAACCTGGAAATGTGCAGCAGCTGGCGGAGCTGTGCTATGCGCTGGCCGGATCCGAAGAGGCCTTTCGCGCGCGTCCCTTCCTGACGGTGATGGTCTGCCACGTGGTGCCGCCGATGCGCTTTGCCGAGGAGGCGCTGGACACGTTGGAGGCCGCGGTTCTGGCAGGCTTCCCGGTGCAGCTGATTTCGGCAGGCCAAGCAGGCGCCACCAGCCCGGCAACCATTGCGGGCTCGCTGGTGCAGGCCGTGGCGGAAACCCTGGCCGGGCTGGTGTTTGCCCGGCTCGTCGACCCGAATGCCGCCGCGACCTATGGTGCCAAGCCGCTGATTTCCGACCTGCGCACCGGGTCAATGTGCGCAGGCGGCGGCGAACAGGCGATCCTGATGGCAGCAGCCGCGCAGATGGGGCGGTTCTATAACCTGCCTGTGACCTCGATTGCCGGCATCACCGGCTCCAAGATGCTGGATGCCCAGAATGGCAGCGAGAAGAACCTGGCCGTGTCTTCCGCCGCCCATTCCGGTTCCAACCTGATCACCCAGGCCTGCGGCATGCAGGCAAGCCTTCTGGGCGTGTCGCTGGAGGCTTATGTGGTCGACAACGACATGATCGGTAACATTCTGCGGACCCTGCGCGGGGTGGAGGTGACTGCGGAAAACATCGGCGCTGAGGTGATCGCTGAGGTCTGCCGCGGCTAAGGCCATTACCTGGGCCACCGCCACACCTTCAGCCGGATGAAATCCGATTACTTCTATCCGCATCTGGATGACCGCCAGACCCCGCGGGAGTGGGAAGAGCAGGGCGCGCGCGCGATTGGCGAGGTGGCCAGGGACAAGGCGCGGGAGCTGCTGGCCGGCCACTTCCCCGCCCATATTTCGGACGGCAAGGACCAGGAACTGCGCGGGCGGTTCAATATTTGCCTGAGCCGGGCGCAAATCGGGCGGGCATGATGCAGGACCACCCGCTTTTTCCCCGGCAACTGGACCTCATACAGGATTGCTGGACAGACAGTGCGGTCGCCAGGCGGTGCATTACAGAATGCCGGGACGCGGATACCACCCAGGCCATGCGCATTGCCCGCAAAGGCGAAGGCCGGGCAGGTGTTCGTCAATGGCTTCCTAATAGGCGGCGGCACGATCCCCTTCGGCGGTGTCAAGGACAGCGGCTTGGGGCGTGAAAACGGGTTTCTGGGCATCAGTGCCTATTGCGCGGTGAAATCCACCGTTTTGAAACCTTAGGAGCCGGCATGAACACCAGCCAATCCCTTGCTGAGCGCGCCCGCCTCGTCATGCCGGGCGGCGTCAGCCATGAGTTGCGCTACAAGACCCCGCATCCGGTCTATTTCATCCGCGCCAATGGGGCTGAATAATGGGACGCGGACGGTAAGCGCTATATCGATTTTAAGCTGGGCGCGGCCAGCCAGATCCTGGGCCATGCCCACCCTGAGATCGCCGCCGCGGTGGCAGCCCAAATGGGGCGCATGCCCTATACCGGCGATTGCCACCCGCTGGAGGTGGAATGGGCCGAGTGGCTGAACCGTCTGTTCCCCTCGGCGGAGCGGGTGCGCTTCACCGGGTCCGGCACTGAATCCACTATGCTGGCGCTGCGGCTGGGCCGGGCGCACTCGCGCCGCGACAAGGTGCTGCGTATCGACGGCCATTTCCATGGCTGGCACGGCATGCTGATCAAGGGCGCCAAACCCGGCACCAATACCGCGCCCTCGCTGGGGGTGCCGCAGGCGGTCTGCGACCTGACCGTGGTGGCCCCGCCGGATCTGGACGCCATTGCCGCGCTGTTGGATAGCGACACGCAGATCGGAACGGTGTTTGTCGAGGCTTCGGGCGCCAACTACGGCTCGGTGCCGTTGCCTGAGGGGTTCCTGCAAGACATCCGCGCGCTGGCAGATCAAAGCGGCCATGTGCTGATCTTTGACGAGGTGATCACCGGGCTCCGCTGGTCGCCCGGCGGACACCAGGCGCGCGACGGGCTGGACGCAGCGGCTATCCGAAAAACCCCGCCCGCCATCGTCAAAGACCTGCGCGACGGGCTGCTGGAGCGGGGAGTGGAGTTCATGTCTTCCACCTCTTGCGTGACCGGCCTGCCGCTACCGCGGAATTGATCGACGAGGCTGTGGAGCATTTCCGCGGCGCCATTTCTGCGCTCATCCGTGATGGAGTATTGCAATGAGCCTCCCCTCCCACGCCTGCACCGTCATTATCGGCGGCGGCATCATCGGCTGTTCCATCGCTTATCACTTGGCCCGCGAAGGGCGGAAGGATATCGTGGTACTGGAACGCTCGAAACTCACCTCCGGCACCACTTGGCACGCCGCCGGGCTGGTACGCCGCCTGCGGCCTTCGGGAATGCTGACCAAGCTGACCGACTATTCCATTGATCAGTACGGAGAGCTGGAGGTGGAGACCAGCCAGGCCACCGGCTGGACCCAGACCGGTTCGCTGACTCTGGCCACCGACCCCGACCGGCTGACCAACATCAAACGCCAGATCTCGCTGGGCCGCGCCTTTGGTCTGGAGGCGAAAGTGGTGGATGGCGCCCGCGCCAAAGAGCTGTGGCCGTTGATTGAAGCCGATGATGTGATCGGTGCGGCCTGGTCGCCTGCCGATGGCTGGGTGAACCCATCAGACGTGGCTTTGGCGCTGTCCAAGGGCGCGCGGGCGCGGGGGTGCAGATCTTTGAAGATACCGCCGTAACGGGTCTGCAAAAGCAGGGCGGGCGGATTTCCGGCGTTGAAGTGGACGGCCATCTGATCAAGGCGGACGAGGTGGTCATCGCCTATGGTCTTTGGTCCTGCGAGGTTGCAGCCATGGCAGGCGCCCATATGCCGCTCTATGCTTGCGAGCATTTCTACATCCTGACCAAACCCTTTGAAGAGGTGCAGGCGCTGGGCAAGGGTGCGCATCTGCCGACGCTGAATGACCAGGACGCCTTCCTCTATGCCCGCGATGATGTAGAGGGGCTGATGGTTGGCTGTTTCGAACCCCACGCCAAAGGGCTGTCCCTGGACCGTCTGCCCAAGGACTTCTCGTTCGACCTGCTGGACGAGGACTGGGACCATTTCATGCCGATGATGAAGAACGCCCTGCGGCGCATCCCGGCGTTGGAGAAGGCCGAGGTTCGGATGCTGCTGAACGGTTCCGAGAGCTTCACCCTCGACAGCCAGTTCATGCTGGGCGAAAGCCCCGAGGTGCCGGGCCTGTTCCTGTTGGGCAGCATGAACTCCACCGGCATCGCACTGGCCGGCGGAGCAGGGCGCGCGATGGCGGAGTGGATCATTGCGGGTGAGCCGGCGATGGAGCTGAACGAGGCCGACATCCGCCGCTTCAGCCCTGAGATGAACGTGCTGGGCGCGCTGGAGGCGCGGATCCCCGAGGTACTGGGCCGTCACTATGACAACCCCTATCCCGGCCGCTCGATGGAGACCGCCCGCGGCCAGCGTCGCTCACCCATTCATGCAGGCCTTGTCGCGGCAGGCGCCCGTTTTGAGCCCCGCAGCGGCTGGGAGAGTGCGGTGCATTTCGGCGGGGAGGCTGCGCATCTGCCGCTGACCTTTGGCGCGCCTGCTTGGCGCGACCAAGTGGGCCGCGAGGTAGAGGCCTGCCGCAACGGTGCCGCCATCCTGGACCAGAGCGCTTTTGGCAAGATCATGGTGCAGGAGCCGGATGCCTGCGCTTTCCTCAACCGCCTGTGCGCGGCGCAGATGGATATCGCCGAGGGCCGCATTGCCTACAGCCAGATCCTGAACCGTAAAGGCGGCATCGAAAGCAACATTACCGTGCAGCGGCAAGGGCCGGAGACCTATCTGCTGATCGCGTGCGACGGCGAGGTGGTGCGCGACCTCCAGCGGATGCGCGAGACCAAAGGCGCGTTTCACGTGGAATTCACTGATGTGACCGCCGGTTATGCGATCCTCGGTCTGGCGGGGGCCAAGGCGCGCGCGGTGCTGCAAGCGACCTCGAACAGCCCGGTGCCGGACCTGAAACGCTTCCAGTTCGCCCCCGTTGAGATCGGCCTGGCCCGCGGCTGGGCCGGGCGGCTGAGTTTCACCGGCGAGGAGGGATATGAGCTGTACATCCCCGCCGACATGACCATGGCCGCCTATGAGGCACTGTTGGCAGCAGGGGCAAGCCATGCAGGTCTGTACGCCAGCGGCTCGCTCAGGATCGAAAGCGGCTTTTGAGCCTTTGGCCATGAGCTCAGCCCCGGCCTCCCGCCGCAGGAGGCGGACCTGGGCGCTTTCTGCGCCTTTGGCACCGGGTTTGTAGGCGAAGAGGCATTGAAGTCGCACACTCCGAAACGCCGGATTGTCTCAATCCTGTTTGATGATCCGCAGGCCATCCCGATCCACGACGAGCCGGTCTATTTCCGCGGCGATGTGGTGGGGCAGATCACCTCGGCCGCGTGAAGCTATCGCTACGGGCGTTCGTTGGCATTGGCGATGATTGATGCGCCTCTGGGCCTGCTCTCCAAAAACACTGTTGTCCCGGGTTTTGAGGTTGAAATCGCCTGCACCCGCTATTCCGCCAGGGCGCCGCTGAAACCTGCCAAAGAGGCGTTTGCGCATGACTGACATCCCTCGCACCACGCAGGCCGCCATCATCGGCGGCGGCATCATGGGCGTGGCCGCCCAGTTCCAGCTGGCCGAGAACGGCTGGACCGACACCATTCTGTTTGAGAAGGCGGAACTCACCTCCGGCTCCACCTGGCACGCGGCGGGGCAGATCGCCCATGCGGTGGGCAGCCGTCTGGCGGGCTGGATCAACAAAACCTCGATCGAGACCTACAAACGGGTTGAAAAGGAAACCGGCCAATCCATCGGCTGGCATGAGGTCGGCGGCTTCCGCATTGCCGCCAGTGATGACGAGGTGGATTGGATGAAGTCCATTATGGGCGCCGGCAAGCTGCTGGACCTGCCGATGGAACTGGTCGGCCCGGAGGAGGTCGCCCGCGTGAACCCTTTCTACAAGACGGGTGATGTCAAAGCGGCTGTGCGCACCTATGAGGACGGCCATATCGACCCCTCATCCGTCACCATGGCGCTGGCCGCAGCCACCCGCGCGCGCGGGGCCAGGATTGAACGCCGCAATCAGGTTCTGGGCGCCTCCCGCAAGGGAGACATGTGGCTGTTGCGCACGGAAAAGGGCGATGTGCTGGCCGATCATGTGGTGATTGCTGCAGGTTCCTATGCCAATCAGGTGGGCGAGTGGTTCGGGCTGAAGATCCCCTCGGTCAGCTGCCTGCACCACTATCTGGTCACGGATACGGTGCCGGAATTTTTCGGCCGCCCGGAACTGCCGGTGATGCGCGACAACGCCTATGGCGGCTATATCCGGCAGGAGCAGAAATCCGGCCTGATCGGCATCTATGAGGGCCACGTCTGCCCTACAGTCTGGGAGATGCCGGGCGGCGCGCCTTGGGCCGCAGAAAATGATTTTTTTGAGGCGGATTACGACTCCATCGGTGATTTTCTGATGGTGGCGTTCGGCAAGATGCCGGTGCTGACGGATCTGGGTATCAAGCGCGTGGTGCGCGGCGCGATCACCCATACGCCGGATGGCGGCATGCTGGTGGGGCCGTCCGGGGCGCCGAATGTCTGGCTGTCTTGCGGCTCCTCCATTGGCCTCGCCTTGGGTGGCGGCGCGGGCAAGGTACTGGCCGACTGGATGGTGCATGGCGAAACACCGATCAACACCCGCGGCATGGATCCGCGCCGCTATGGCAATTTCTCAACCGGGCATTTCATCGTCGTGCGCACCAAGGATGAGTTCATGCGCCGCCATGATACCCCGTGCCCTGGCAAGCAGTTCAACAGCTTGCGCCCGCTGAACCGCCATGTGCTTTTTGACCGGTTGGCCGCCAAGGGCCGGTTCGAGACTGAGATCACCATCTGGCGCATGGCTGAGGACCGCTATTTCACCGGCTCGCCCATTGCCCGCGCCAATTCGGATTTCGACTGGATCAAATCGCACATCCGCGAGGGCGAAGACGTGCAGATGGTCAACCGCTCCCACGATTGAGGCATGCTGGCGCTCTCCGGCCCGGCCTCGCGCCGGATCCTGGCGGAGCTGACAAGTGCGGATCTGTCGAACAAGGCCTTCCCCTGGCTATCCGGGCAAGAAATCACCGTGACGGGAATACCCTGCTATGCCTTGCGCGTTTCCTTCGCCGGTGAACTTGGCTGGGAGCTGCACGCGCCGCTGGAGCAGATCGGTGAACTCTATGACGCGCACTTTGATGCTGGTGAAAAACACGGGCTGACCGATTTGGGCTCCTATGCCTTCAACGGGATGCGGATGGAAAAGGCTTGTCGTGCATCTGGCGAACTGACCACCGATGTGGGGCCGCTGGACGCGGGGCTGGATCGTTTCGTCGTGGCGGAGGGGCGCGATTTCCTGGGCAAGGACGCCCTGCTGGCCCGCGATCCGGAGTGGGAGCTATTCTATGCCGGGCTGCACGCGGAGGATATCGATATCCACGGCGGCGAACCGGTGCTGCTGGATGGCAAACCCGTCGGCCTGACCACTTCGGGCGGCTATGGCTATACTGTTGGCAAATCGCTGGGCTGGCTGTTTGTCCGCAAGGGCACCCCGCGGGAGGGCCTATGTGTGCAGATCCTGAACCGCGAATTTTCCGTGACCGTCCACCAGAACGCAATTTTTGATCCGCAGAACCTGCGGCCGCGATCTGAGGATTGACACCATGACCAAGACCAACACCAAGATCACCGGAGGCGAGGCTGTCTACCGCGTGCTGCAGGCAAATGGCATGGGCACTGTTTTCGGCCTGTTGGGCGGCTCGATGCTGGAACTTTACGACGCGATTTATCAGGGCGGCGGCATCGGGTATGTCGGCGCCCGGGATGAGCGCGCGGCGGGCCATATGGCCGATGCCTGGGCGCGGATGACCGGCAAACCCGGTGTGGTGCTGGGGGCGCAGGCGGGCCCCGGCGTGGTCAACATCGTGACCGCGGTAGCCGAGGCGCAGCTGGCCTATTCACCGCTGGTGGTAATCGCCGGGGCCATCAGCCGCTGCGATCAGGCCAAGGATACCTTTCAGGCAGTTGATCAGGTTGCCTTGTTCGCGCCGATCTCGAAACGTTCGGTCATGGTCATGGTCACGGATCCGGCACGCCTGGCGCCGATGCTGGAGGACGCGATCCGGCTGGCTAACTCGGGCCGCCGCGGGCCGGTGGTGCTGCATGTGCCGCGCGATCTGTTTGCCGCCGGCCTTCCCGCCATCGACCCCAAGCCAGTGAACGCCCGCCCGCCCGGAGCCCGCGGCGCCGGAAGACATCAGCGCCATCGCAACCCTGCTCGCAACCGCGCAGCGCCCGGTGATCTTTGCGGGCGGCGGCATTAAATGGGGAAAGGGGCGCGAGGCGCTGACCGCCCTGGCGGAAACGCTTGAGGTGCCGGTGGTGGCCTCGACCGGTCATGCCGACGTGATGGTGGTCTTGGATAACGAGGCCTGGGGCGCCGAGAAAGCCTATCAGCAGGAGTTTTATGGTGGGCGTCTCTTGGGGGCTGAGATCACCTCGCCCCGCTATGACAAATTTGCGGAACTCTGCGGCGGCAAGGGTATCTGGGTTGATGGCCCTGGCGGAATGGACCCGGCGCTGGAGGCAGCCCTTGCCAGCAATGAGACCACCATCATCCAGGGCAAAACCGACCCCGGCGCGCTGATGACCCTGCGCAAGGATCTGTTCAAGGCGCCAAAGCTGCCCCGATGATGAGCAAGCCCGATATCGTTGTGGCGGGCGGCGGCAATGCCGCCCTTTGCGCTGCGATCACCGCGGCGGAGGCGGGCAAGCGCGTGCTGATGCTGGAGGCCGCGCCTAAGCCCTACCGCGGCGGCAACTCGCGCCACACCCGCAACTTCCGCTGCATGCATGACGGGCCTCTGTCGGTGCTGAGCGGCACCTATGGCGAGGAAGAGTACTACAAGGACCTTCTTTTGGTGACCAAGGGCAACACGGATGAATATTTGGCCCGCCTTGCCATCCGCGGCAGTCAGGAAAGCCAGCCCTGGATGGAAGCGCGCGGGGTTCGTTTCCAGCTTTCACTGTCAGGCGCCTTGTCGCTGAGCCGCACCAACGCCTTTTTCCTTGGCGGCGGCAAGGCGCTGGTGAATGCGCACTACCGCACTGCAGAGGCGCTGGGGGTTGAGGTGCTCCATGAGGCGCCGGTCACCCATATCGAGCTGGACGGCGATCGGATCACAAGGGTTGATTATACCCATAGCGGCGCGCGCCACAGTCTCAGCCCGCCGGCGGTGGCGGCGGCCTCTGGCGGCTTCTAGGGCAATATCGAACGGCTGGTGGCGGCCTGGGGGCCGGAGGCGGAGAACTTCCTGATCCGCGGCACGCCTTACAACCACGGCGCTGTGCTGTTCGACCTGCTGGGGCAGGGGGGGCAGTCCATCGGCGACCCGACCCAATGCCACGCGGTGGCGATCGACGGCCGCGCGCCCAAGTTCGACGGCGGCATTGTCACCCGGCTCGACTGCGTGCCGTTCTCAGTGGTGGTGAACAAACATGGCGACCGCTTCTATCACGAGGGCGAGGACGTTTGGCCCAAGCGCTATGCAATCTGGGGACGGCTGGTGGCTGCCGAGCCGGAGCAGGTGGCCTATTCGATCATCGACTCGAAGTCCAAGGACCTGTTCATGCCCTCCGTCTTTCCGCCGGTCACCGCGGACACGATCCCGGAACTGGCGGGCAAGCTGGGGCTGGAGCCGCAGAAACTTTCGGAGACCATCGAAGCCTTTAACGCCGCCTGCCGCCCCGGCAATTTTCACCCGGCTGAGCTGGACAGTCTGGCGACCGAAGGCCTGGCCCCGCCGAAAACCAACTGGGCCCGTCCGATTGCGGAACCGCCGTTCCACGGCTACTCGCTGCGCCCCGGCGTGACCTTTACCTATCTGGGATTCAAGGTGGACGAGACCGCCCAGGTGCAAGGCGCCTGCGGCCCGGTTGAAAACCTATGGGCCGCAGGCGAGACCATGGCCGGTTCAATCCTGGGCCAGGGCTATCTGGCCGGCTTCGGCATGACCATCGGCACGGTATTCGGCCGCATCGCAGGCCAGGAGGCCGCCCGATATGTTTGAACAGAGCCAAATGGAGCGCAAGGCGGCGACCCGGATCGACGAAGCCCGCCGCCAGATCGAGATCTGCAATGCCTGCCGTTACTGCGAGGGCTATTGTTCAGTCTTTCCAGCGATCATGCGCCAGCGCAGTTTTGCCGAAGCCGATATCACCCTGTTTGCCAACCTCTGCCACAACTGCCGCGGTTGCTATTACGCCTGCCAATACACCGAACCGCATGAGTTCGACCTGAACTTGCCCGGTATTCTGGCCAAGGTGCGCACCGGAAGCTGGGAGCGTTTTGCCTGGCCCAGCCCCTTGGCCCGGCTGTTCCAGCGCAGCGGCACGGCGCTGGCCGGGGCCCTGATGCTGGGGTTTGCGGGGCTGTTCTGGGCGGCCCACGCGATGCGCCCCGAAAGCGGTGAAGGTTTTTATGCAGTGATGAGTCACGGGTTGATGGTCGCGATCTTCATGCCCGCCTTCCTGCTGCCGCTTCTGGCACTGTTTGTGTCCTTGCGGCGATATTGGCGCCATGTGGGCGGTCAGGGGATAGGTATGTCCCAAATCCGTCAGGCATTGCGCCGCGCCGCACACATGAAGGACCTGTCAGGCGGTCAGGGGCAGGGGTGCAATTTCGAAGACGAAGACCGCTTTTCCAACTCACGCAGATACGCACATCAGGCGGTAGGATGGGGGTTCTTCATGTGCTTCGGGTCAACCGCATCGGGCACCGATATGCATTACATTTTCGATTGGCCTGCACCCTACGGGCTGCTGCTGACAGCAGGTTGCCTGGAACGGGCCCGGCTGAAGCTTAAGGCTGATCCGGCCTTGGGAGCCAGACGGGCATGGGCCGGAGAAATGGGGTTTGTGTTGCTGCTGGGGTTCGTATTGCTCAGCGGCTTGTTGCTTTATGCTTCTGCGGGCACTGTGGCGGTTGCGGTTTTGCTGCCGTTGCATCTTGGCGCGGTGCTGACCTTTTATCTGCTGATGCCCTACACCAAGATGGCGCATGGGTTCTTTCGTCTTGCGGCACTGATCAAGGACGCGGCAGGTAATTAGCAGTCTGAAAGACCGAGTAATCGCAACGCGCTGGACGATATCCTGGCCCGTTTCATTTGAACGCAGCGCAAGCTTAAGAATGTGTGCCGGAAGCAGGTTCGCCAAAAGGGGCATTAAGGAATAGTTTTCAACTCAAAGGCCGCTCGCATCACCGGACCGGCCTCTGTGATCATCGAAACGGTCAATGTCTCCGGTGCGCCGGCGGGCGAGTTGCCTTTTCTTGCAGGCAGGTAGAATGAACTTCTGCAAAGGTCTGCAAGCAGCTCGAACTGCCGGACGTAAAATGCGAACGCGGTATCAAGGCAGGCCGCGCCAGGGTGCATCCAGGTGCTGGGGCGGAGGAGCAGGGGGCGCATGGCCTGTCTTTCCATAGTCCCATCTGCGGGATCATTTTGGCCTTACGCGCATTGCCGGACCTGCGGCAACATCCATTAAGAGGTTGCTGAAGAAGCCTGACCTCAATGAGTTCAATAATCATAGTTTACTCTTAGCTGATGACTGTGGAGGAAATCATGCGCAGAACAGGGAAGATGAGCGGATCGCTATTACAACAATGCCGCCATGGAAATGCGGCTTCCTGAGCGGCCTTCTTTGCGCATCCGCTGGCGACCGTCCCCGCCGGGATGACTGTTGCCGAAACAGCGGATGCGCAAGCGGGATCCCTGCACGGCCGATCACTATTGTGGTAATGTGCCGGGCCCCTTGGGGCGGCCGGATTACATCAGAGTTTTTTACTGTATCCCAGAGCAGGAAGCCGCGTATTTGCTATCCGCGCTGAAGGGGCTGGGCGACGGACATCTGAATGCTCTTTGGTTCTGCAGGCACCGGGCGGGGGGCAACCGTGATCTGCCTTCCCCTGTATAGTGCTGCCTGCCGCGGGAGGGAGCACTATAGCAATCAGGCCGTTTCCCGTGCCAGTCCGGCCTCAAGGTCGATTGTGAAGCGGATTGTGGTGCCTGCGTCCGCCTCCGGATCGCACCAGATCGTTCCGTTGTGACGCTTGGCGATCTTGGCGCAGGTCGCCAGGCCCAGACCGCTGCCTGGTTGATCACTGCCACGCTGCAGCCGCTTGAACGGCTCAAAAATCTTTTCCCGGTATTGCGCTGGAACGCCGATACCGTTGTCGGCAACGGATATCATCAATCCGGACCCGGCACGTTCCGCAGTCACGGAAATCTCAGCGGTTTTGCCACCGCTGTATTTGATCGCATTGCCGATCAGGTTTTGCAGCAATTGCACGATGTCCGGCGGGAAGCACAAGCCGGCCAGCCCGCCGGAATGCCATCCTATCCGGACGCCGGATTGCACAAGATCCTGCGCCATGACTGCCCGCAGACTGTCAAAGAGGCTTTCGACGGTCACATGGGCAGGCTTGCCATTGCTGTGCGGGTTGATATGGGATGCCAGCCCTTCGATCAGTTCAGACGTTTTGCGCACCGATTTTTTCATCAGCTCGAATTGCCGGGCCACCTCCTCAAGATCGCCGTTCTGGTAATCCTCGTGTATCTGATCGCTAAGAAATTTTATGGCCCGGATTGGCGCCCGCATGTCATGTACCAGCACATCGGAGAAAAGGCGCAGCTCGTTCTGCTGTTCCTGGATCCGCCAGCGCATGTCTGCAACCTTCTGCCCGTTCTTGATCATCCGCATCAAGGCTTCAGAAGTGATCGCAGATTTTGGGATGTAGTCACTTGCGTCGGCCAAAATGACGCTTTTGGCGATTTCCTCATCCCCCTGACCGGTCGTCATGAACAAAACCGCCCGCGGCCAGGTTTCGGTCAGCCGCGCAATCAGGTCGAGTCCGGTGCCATCAGGCAGGAGATAGTCCAGCAGGATCACTTCTACAGGAAGGCCGGAGTGAGACAAGGCGGCCTCTCCACAGTCGGCCTCAATGACATTGGCATCCGGATACAGATGCTGCAGCAGTCTGCGCGCTAGTTTCCGATCACCGGCGTCATCATCAATGACCAGAATGTTGAGGACCGTCATCGGACACCTTTCTGACGTGGATATCGGGCAGTTCTACTATGCGCCAGTAGTTGTCGAGGGTTGCCATCAAGTCGACAAACATGCCGCCGGCATTGGATTTGAGAATGTATCCAGCGACATTGTTGGCGTAGGCGGCGGAAATATCCCGTTCGTCGGCAGAGGTTGTCAGCACGATAAAAAGGACCTTGTGCAGCACCGGATCAGCGCGGATTTCCTTCAGAAGCTCAATCCCGTTCTTGCGGGGCATGTTGATATCACTCAACACAACAAAGTTGGGCGGCGGCACTTGGTGCATTTCACCGCGCAGGAACGCCAGAGCCTCAACTCCGTCCACGAACCGTTTGATCGGGTTGGCAATCCGGGCCCGGTCGAATGCGCGGTTCAGGGCTTTCGCATCACCGTCGTCATCTTCGACAAGGATAATATTCAGGGCCGGGCGGCTAGCGGTTTGAGAACTGGAAATCATATCGTCATGTCCTTTTTGGCGCTTCCTTCGACCACTTCACCCTGCAGAAGGTCCTTCTGGGCAGTCCTGGTTGGGGCCCGGCATCATAGCAGCCTGACTCTGAACCCGGCTTGGAACGGGGCGGCCGGCAAGGGAATGCCGTGGGCGACTGCCCCGGATGGCACAAAAGAAAATGAACACAATTTTGACCTTCAGTTTCATGAACGCCCTGGACATGCCTAAGATTCATTTGCGCAGACCCGTGAAGCGGAATGCTATTGGAGCAGGCTGGGATTCGCCTTCGCAGTGATTTCCCGGGTGTCTGAAATGACGCTGTCTAGGTCATCCATGAACACAACCAGATCCTTGCAGCTTCGCTCAAGAAGTGAGACGTCGGATAAAATGGCGGAAGGCACGGTGTCATCCTGCCGGGCTTGTGTCTTGATCATTCGGACACCGGCAAGCGTGCGGCTCAGCAGCAGCCGAAGGTCTGGGCCGCAGCCGACAATGAAGCGCTTGAATATCCGCCGGAGCTCTTTTTCAGATGCGCGCGCGCTGCTGAGCTGGCCATAGAGCGCCCGCCGTTCAATCGCGGAGGCGATGGATTTGATCAGCGTGTCGGCGGACAGCTCTTCCTTGACTATGTAGTCGGCGCAGCCGCGCCGCATGGCTTCAACGGCAATTTGATAGTTGGTCATGCTCGTCAGCATGATCGGCACAGCCTGGACTTGCTCTTCATGTGTCAGCAGAATTTTGAGTGCGTCAAGCCCGGTGTCCATGCCAAGGTTATGATCCAGAAACACCAGATCAAATTGCTCTATCTCCAGCTGCTGGCGCATTTCTTCCAGATTGGCAGCCTCAAAGAATTCAGCTTTCATCCCGGCTTTGCGGCATAGTTTGCTCAAGCGTAGCCTGTCGATTTCATCATCATCCACAGACAGGATGTTGAGTATGACCGGCTGCAGCGTCGGCGGGGCAGTCATGTCCGAATAGCTAGCATTTCTCATTATCTTCCCCTTGTGAAACACATTTTGCCCGGGGAGTGAGTATCCGGGTCCACTCGTATAAGGGTAACTTACCACATATTGACTGTCGCATAGGTTAATTACCTTGACGAATTTGACTTAAGAAATCCGAAGCTGTGGATAGAGTTTGGGTTTTTTGCGCCAAATTGCGTTGTGACAGCCCATTTTATGAAATCTTTGCGTTTCGGAATGTGAGCGGATTGGAAACAGCTCCGCTGCCGAGCTGGAATGAGGAAGATTTTCAGCAATTTGGGCAGAATTGCCTCTGCAAGGACGGCCTCGCCCGCTTGATTGAGCCCTGTTCAGAATTGTGCCGTCGGTATGCCAGTCCGCGGGTTACAGTTTTTTTGGCAGAAAGCGGCATGTCCGAAGTCCGGACACACCGCAATTGAAAGGCGGGAACACATGAAGCCAGGCCTTTGCTGGCCTTCATGGCGCACTGTTCTTTCGGCTGGGGTTAGAAATTCTCCCACTTGGCTAGACCGTCGGTTCCTGTTGCTGCAGCCAGGGCTGGCTGGTCTGTGGCGGCCATATCCGCCGCAGAGTTGTCTGCGGAGATTCTGTTCCGGACAGGCAGCTGAATGCCCTGTGCAGCCCGGGATTGGCTATTGATCGTGAAATGCGCCACAAGTTCTGCCAGTTTGCCCGCATCGCTGTTCAGCATGTGACCTGCGGCGGTTGCCTGTTCCACCATTGCCGCGTTTTGCTGGGTCACCTGATCCAGCTGAGTAACACCTGTGTTGATCTCATGCAGTCCTGTCGACTGCTCCGCAGCCCCTTCGGCAATGCCTGAGACAAGCTCTGTGATATGAGCAACCCGCGTGACAATGCTCTGCAGCGCCTCGCCGGCCTTGCCGACCAGATCGACCCCGCGCTTCACCTGTTTGGAACTGTCGCCGATCAGCGTTTTGATCTCCATTGCCGCGTCCGAAGACCGCTGCGCCAGCGCGCGCACTTCAGAGGCGACCACGGCAAAGCCCTTGCCGGCTTCGCCTGCCCGCGCGGCCTCGACGCCTGCATTCAAGGCCAGCAAGTTGGTCTGGAAGGCGATGTCGTCGATGACGGAAATGATCTGGGAAATGTGGTTCGAACTCTGCTCGATCTCGGTCATGGCGGAAACGGCGTTTTGAACAACGGAGTCGCTGGTCTCAGCTTCCGAACGCGCTTCGTCCATGGTGGACTCGACGCTGCGGGCGCCGTCTGCGGCGGATTTTACCGACGCAGTCAGCTCATCCAGCGCCGCGGCTGTCTGTTCCAGCGTTGCGGCCTGGCTTTCGGTACGGTGCGACAGATCATCAGACGCTTGACTGATCTCGGCAGCGCCGCTGCGGATACTGGCGGCAGCCTCGACAACCTTCTGCACAGTCTCGTTCAGGGTTTCGAGCGTCAGATTATAGTCATGGCGCAGTTGCTCGTGATCTTTGGGGAACGTTTCAGTTATCGGGTGGGAAAAATCCCCGGCCGATAGTCTGACCAGTCCGGCGCTGAGGCTTTCGACCACCATTTGCTGATCCAGCTGCAGCTTGTTGCGATGCTCCTCGGCGCTGCGGGCCTGTCTAAGGTCTGATTGCATCGAAACAAGCGTCTTGCCGATTTTGCCGATTTCATCGGACCGGTGGGCCGCTTCGACATCGGTGTCCAGGTTTCCTGACGAAACCGCTTCCATATCGGCGCAAATACGGTCGATCGGCTTGGTGACTGAACGCGCCAACAGCCAGCCCGCCAATGAAACCAAGGCTGCACAGCTGAGGGATATCAGGATCATCAACCGCCGTTGCGTTACTGCCGGGGTCAGAATTTCGGCCCGGTCAAGCTCCGCGACCAGCGCCCACTGGAGGTTGCGAAAGGCCACCGGCATTGAAACTGCGGCAATTTCCCGGCCATCGGCCCGGGCAATTGAAGGGTAAAATGTTCCGGCAGCTGTGGGTTCTTCGTCTCCGGCCGGCAGGGACGCTGCGGCAAAGGCACCTTGTATATGGGGCAGAGGCGGCAATTTCTCCAGCAGAGCATGCCCGTCTTCAAGCCGGGAAGGAGTCCGGGCCTTGAGGTCTTGCCCGGCAAGGTAGACGTCCAGCGTGTTCAGCTCCCCGGTATAGCTGGAGGTGATCCCGGCGATGCCGTCAATTGCGGCCTGCAGCGCAAAGACGCCGATGTAGCGCCCGCCGCTGTCCAAGATACGGGTGGCAGCAAATGCCGCGGGAGCACCAGCACTGGGCTCATAAGATGCGATGTCGGAAAAATAGACCGTGTCTTTCTCCCCGGCCGCAGCCAGCTGGAAAGCCTGGGCAAGACCAGAATCCTTGAAGGGGCCGGCAGACAAGTTCGTCGTGTAATCGGCCTCCTTGGCGACAGAAAAGATAACGTCGCCCGACGGGCTGATCAGGAATATGTCGTAAAACCCAAGCCGCTCCATCATCTTTTTGAAGGCTGGGTGGCTGCGTTCGAAGTGAATGTCATAAGGCGACGCGGCGGAGGCAAACATCGAAAGGTTCTGAACCTCTTTTTGACCGGATCCTTCACGGGTGGCCCAGGTCACGCCTAGGTCTTTCATTGCCTTGGCGGTCGATGGGACTGAAGAAATTGTCAGGATCGCGGCCTCGATAGAGGCGAGATAGGATTGGAGCGCCGCCTCGCGGTCCTGAATCATCGATTGCAGGAAAATTTCGGCATCGTGAACAACACTGCGCCGGAAGTAGCTGCTGCTGAAAGCAATCAGGACAATTGTCAGGGTAAGTGCAGAGCCGATGACAAGCATTGGCAGCTTGTGAGCCAGTTTCAAGGAACGGAACATTTCTAAGTTTGCGACCTCCGGAACGCATCCGCCGGGCAGTGGATGCAGGCATTGATATTGTTCCCTATACAACGCCAGATAGATTTTCGATCTGTTAAGACACCTGCAGTTTCCAGGGGTGAGTTGGGCAGGCAGCATCGGTCCCGGACGACGCGCATTAACCATTTGGGCGGCATCGCAGCCAGCGGGCTGATGTGCCCAGTGCACCGTTCTGCTTCGAAAACGCGGAAAACGTTAACGTATCAGAGAATTGGGAGCCTCGATTCGGGGGGGTGCAGTCCGGAACCAGGGATCTCAGGCCGGTGAACGGCTGCGGAATTCTCCTTGTTTGTTCATGGTTTGGAAAAAATATTAACGAATTGTTTACTTTCTCTGGCGCTGCAGGGGGCTTTTTTGCCATGGTTAAGCATCAATAACCGGGGGGTTAGGGAATTGTTAACGCTGCCACATTCTGTCCATGAATCCGTCTCAGCCTGGCAACATTGGGCCTCATTCCAGCCGCACGCCTGAATAACGATGCGTCTGTGGGAAGCTGGAGTGGATAATGAGACTTCTAATTGCTGCGATTGCGGCGTGCCTGTCATTGGGCATGCCCGATGGCGTGGCTGCGGATGATTCGCGGTCCAACGTCAGATCAATGGAAGGGTGGGAGGCCGTGGGTCGGCTGAACATCTCCAACAAGAACATGTGCACCGGGGCGCTGGTTGCGCCGGACTTGGTGCTGACAGCGGCGCATTGCCTGTTCGATCCCAGGACGGGGGCGCGGGTTGACCCGTCCACGATCCGGTTCGAAGCGGGCCTGTCCGGGCGGCAGGCCGTGGCCCTGCGGCAAGTGGTGAAAGCGGTGATGCACCCGCAGTACCGCTACCGGCCTGCAGGCACCCATCAGATCGGCAGCGATCTGGCGGTGCTGAAACTTGACCGGCCGATCAGCCGCAGCCAGGTTCAGCCGCTGACTATGTCCAGCGGCGCCGCGCGGGGGGATATCCTGGGGGTTCTGTCCTATACCCGCAGGCACGCAACCCGGCCCAATCTGGAGCGCTCCTGCAGCGTCCTGGCGCGGCAGAGCCGGACCTTGGTGATGTCCTGCCTGGTGGATTTCGGTGCTTCAGGCTCGCCGGTGCTGGAAATGCGTCCGGGATTGCCGCCGCGGCTGGTTTCGGTCATCTCGGCCAAGGCTGCGATGGGCAACCGCCGGGTGTCGATTGGAACGGCGCTGGATTCGACGCTGCGGGATCTGATGCGGCGGGCGGGCTAAGGACCCCATTCAGAGACAGGACTGCTTTTCCGCCTGCCGCCGTACTGGGGGCAGGCGTTTTCCTTTGCATTAAGGCTCGCGCAGGGCTTCGCGGGACTTGTAGAGCGGCTTCAGCAGGTATTGCAGCACGGTCTTGGCGCCGGTCTGCAGTTCTGCGGTTGCCCGCATTCCCGGGCGGATTTCGATGGTTTGCTGGCGTTCGGTAAAGCCGGATTTGTCGACCCGGACAGTTACCCGGTAATAAGGTTCGGCGCGCGGATTGCGCTCGTCCTCAAAAGTGTCGGCGGAAACGAAATCCACCTTGCCGCGCAGGGAGCCGTAGATGGTGTAATCATAGGCTGAAAGCTTGATTGTGGCGTCCTGGCCGGGCTGCACACTGGCGATATTCTCAGGCTTAATGCGGGCCTCGACAAACAGCTCTTCGCCCAGCGGAATGATTTCCAGGATCTCTTCGCCGGGACGGATCACACCGCCGATGGTTGTGACCGACAGGCTGTTGACAATGCCGGCCATCGGCGAGGTGATGATAGTGCGGTTCAGCTGATCCACCGCCAAACGCTGCTCCTGGCGCAGCGTGGTCAGTTCGCGCAAGGTCCGGGAGTATTCCTCGGCCTGTTCCAGCTCTGCCTGGGTGCCGATCTCGTTGTATTTGGCGCGGGCGTCGGTGGACAGTTTGCGGGCCTTGTTCACTTCGATCAAGGCCACGATCTTCTGCTTGTAGAGCCGCTCCATATTGGCAAGCTCGGCATTCTGCTGGTCGAGGATCTGTTTGGCGCTGTCGCGGCGGCTGGTGAAATCGGTCTGGCGGGCCGTCAGCAGCCCGCGTTCAGAGGACAGGATGCCGGGGGAGCGCTGCGCCAGCATCTCCGGCACGGCAAATTCAAAGGCGCCTTTCATTTGCGCCTCCAGCCGGAAGCGTTTGATTTCCAGCGCATCGATCTGGTTTTGCAGCTCATCAGCTGCGGCGCGGAATTTGGTGTCCTGCAACTTGGCCAGCACCTGGCCTGCGGTGACGATGTCGCCCTGGCGCACCTGGAGTTCAGCCAGGATGCCGCCTTCGAGGTTCTGAACGATCTGGGCGCGGGACGAAGAAACCACTTGGCCCTCGCCGCGTACAATTTCGTCAATCGAGGCAAAAGCCGCCCAGATCAGGAACGTGAGCAGGGCGGCAAGCACCAGGTAGATGATGCGGCTGGCGCTGCGCGGCGTCTCGGCGTTGCCGTAGGGGTCATGCACAGACATGGTCATTTGCCTTCCCCGGCGGCCAGATGGGCCAGGACCTGGTCCCGCGGCCCGTCCACAACCATCCGGCCTGACTGCAGGATCAGGGTGCGGTTGGTCAGCGACAGGATCGGCATCCGGTGGGTGGCGACCACTGCGGTGCGGCCTTCCAGCCAGGTTTCCAGGCGGCTGACAAGGGTGCGCTCCAGTGTTTGGTCCAACGCAGCGGTGGGCTCATCCAGCAGTACCACGGACGGATCCTGCAGCCACAGCTGTGCCCAGCCGATGGACTGGCGCTGGCCGATCGACAGACCATGGCCGCCATCGCTGATTTCCAGATCGAGACCCTTGTGGTGGTTGCGAACATGGGCGCCGAGGCCGGCAAACTCCAGCGCTTCCATCAGCCGGTCGTCATCGCGTTCCAGCTGGTTAAGGTTCAGGTTGTCGCGCAGGGTGCCGGCAAACAAGCGCACGTCCTGGCTGAGATATCCGATGTTTGCGCGCAGGTCGCGCGGGTCGATCTGCGCCATGTCTGTGCCATCCAGCAGGATCCGGCCATGATCGGGCGCATAAAGCCCCGACAGCAGCTTGAGCAGGGTGGATTTGCCTGAGCCATTGACACCCAGAACAGCAACCCGCTGGCCGGGGGTGACCGCCACGGCTTGCACATCCAGCGTCGGTGCGGCGTCGTCTTCATAGCGGAACAGGATGTCGCGCAGTTCGAACCGGCCCTCGATTTTCTGACGGCGCAGGTAGGTGCGTTCTTTTTCTTTTTCCTGCGGAGCCTGGGCAATCGCATCGAGCCCTTCGAGTGCGGCCTTGACGTTGCTCCAGCGGGCCAAAGTGCCGGCAAACTGCGTCAGCGGCGCCAAGGTGCGGCTGGTCAGGATGCCGGTGGCGATAATGGTGCCGACGGTGAATTCACCAGCGAAAACCAGCAGGGTGCCCAGCACCACGGCGGTGATATAGGTGGCCTGCTGCACCCCTTGCGACCAATAGGTGAGGGCGCTGGACAGCTTGCGCTGCTCGGTCGCGGAATGCGAGGACAGCGTGTTCAGCTCATCCCACAACCGCAGCACGCGTTCCTCGCCGCGCTGGGTTTTTACGGTGTCGAGTTCGGTGACCACCTCATGCAGCAGGCGCCCGGCTTTGGCATTGGCGCCTTGGGTCTGGCGGGTCAGGGCGATCATCTTCTTCTGCATGAAATAGGCAGGCAGCAGCATCAGGATGCCGCCGGCAACAATCACCCAGACCACCGGCCCGGCAATCGAAGCGACCAGCAGCAGGAAGACTGCGATGAACGGGATATCGGCCAGGGTCGAGATGGTGGAGGAAGTAAAGAATTCCCGTACCGAACCGAAATCGCGCATTGCAGCAAACAGGCCGGACGGCGGCAGCGGCTTCTTGTCGGAACGCATGCCGATCAGGCGGCGCATCAGATTGTGCTGCACCGACAGCTCGATCTGGCGGCCGGCGGCATCGGTCAGCCGGGCTCGGGCCAGCTTCAGCATCGCCTCCAGCGCAATTGCCAAAAAGGCACCAACTGCAAGCACCCATAGCGTGGCTTGCGACTGATGCGGCACCACGCGGTCGTAGACCTGAAGCGAGAACAGCGCGACCGAAACCGCCAGTATATTGGCGACCAGCGATCCCAGCATGATCTCGCCCACCTGGCGGCGGTATTTCGGGAATTCGCTCCAGAACCAATGGCCGGGGTCGATCTGCGGTGTGTGTTTCGCCGCCATCTGCTTGAGCGAGGGGCGGGCCGACAGCACCGTGCCGGTGAAATAGGGGCTGAATTCACCCAGCGGCACTTCGGTGCGGTTTTCCGCGCAGGCGGTGTCGTAGATGGTCAGTGTTTCTTCGGTCTGGCTCAGCACCAGCACGCATTGGCCGCCGGACATGACCGCAAGCGCGGGCCAGAGGGCCGGGTTCAAGGTTTGTTTTTCCAGGATCTTCGGCTGCAGCCCGGTCGTGTGCAACGCCTTGGCCAGGGAATGCAGCGACAGGTCGCCCGGTGTTTCGCTCCACAGGAAGGCGGCGACGTCGCTGACCGGGACTTCGCTGCCCTTTAGAGCGGCCAGGGTGGCAATCAGGCTGGCGCGGTGCTGAATGCGGGTTGCTGCGCCCTCCAGCAGCGAGCCGACTTCGGGCTGGGCGTCCTGTGGCGGGGCTTTTGGCAGCGGATTGGCGTCCGGAGCGGGGACGGGCGCAGGGGCGGGTGTGTTGGCCGGCTGCATCGCTTCCGGTGCTCCGGTTCCGGATACAGGCACCGCCCGCAGCACCGGCTTTTTGCCGGAGGCGGGCAGGGGACGGGGCGGCTTTTGGGTCATGTCGGTCAAATCTTGTCCCCATCTGCCAGCAGCCCCAGGTCGCGTGCCAGCTGCAGCTGGATCAGCACCACCTCATATTTCGCGTCGATATAGGCCTGTTCACGGCGCACCAGCTCCTCATAGACCTGGATCACCTCCATCACTGGGCGCTGGCCCGCTTCGAATTGCTTCTGGAACAGGCCGTAAGTCTCGCGGCTGCGGCGCACCAGCGCGGCGGTCTCGCCCTCTTGACGCCGGTAGGACGCAATTTGCTGGACCTGGCGGCTGTAAGTGCGGCGGGCAATCTCTTCGGTTTCGCCAATCTGGCGGGTGGCGGCCTCCTTGGTGGCTTCCAGCGCTTGAATGGCGGCAGGCGTGCCCAATCCCAGCGGCTGGCCAACGCCCAGCGTCAGCCCGGCGCCGGACCCGTCGGAGGTCACATTGCCCGAGGCGGCAATCTGGGGCAGCAGCCCGGCGCGGCCGGACTTGGCCTGGGCGATGGTACGGTCCGCTTCGGCGCTGGCCTTCAGCACGGCCAGGAACTGTACCTGTTCCGGCGGCGTGGCTATGCCCAGATGCGAGGGTTTCCGCGCAAAGGACTGGCCGGTCATCGCCTGCAGCTCGGCGCGTGCGGTTGCAGCGGCGTCATGGGCGGTGGCCGTGGCCGTGCGGATGCCGCTGATCTTGCTGTCTACCACATTGAGGTCGGCGCGGTCCGACACGCCGCCGTCGACGCGTCCCTGAACGATGCGGCGGAATTCCTGCATCCGGCGCAGAGCACGGTTGCCATAGGCGGCCTTTTCATCGCCGCGCAATGCAGCCGCATACAGCCCGACAGCGGTTTCGACGCGGCTGTTCATGTCCTGGGACAGGCTGACGGCGGCCACTTCGACATCGGCGGCGGCAAAGGCGCGTTCGGCCTTGCGGCGGCCATTGTCAAACAGAACCTGCTCAATCAGCAGGCCGGCCACCAAATCCCCCAGATCGGTCAGGCTGACGGATGGGCCAAGGGTTGGCAGCCAGTTCTTCGAGGCCGCCTCGGCGCGCAGCTTGGCGCCGATCAGCTCTGCTTCGGCAGCGCGGGAAGAGGCGGCAATTGCGGCCTCGGCCACTTGCCCATAGGCGCTGTCCTGCGCCAGCAGGGAGCGGCGCCCCATCAGATCGTGGATCACCTCGGAGGAGGTCTCGCCGGATTGTGCGAAATTGCTGCGCGGCGTGGTTTCCGCGCTTTCTCCGCCGCCGAACGGCAGCGTCCGGGCGCAGGCCGACAGGCTGCACATCACTGCGATGGCGCAAAAAAAGCGTCCCGGTTGCATCCTGCCATATGCCCTTTTGTTTTAGGCTTTTGATGTATTGGGCCCGGCGGCAATGACCGCCGGGCCGATAGATCAGATCACAACGTTGACGTCTTCATCCACGGACAGCGTGGTGCCGTCATCGCCGATTGTGTAGACATTGTACGTCTCGCCATCGACAGTCTCGGTTCCCGCGGCGGTGGCCCCGGTAATGGTGAGCGTGTCGTCAGCTTCCCCATGCACAGTGAGCTTGTCGGAATTGCCCGACAGCGCATTGATATCGGCCTCGGTCAGGGTCAGGTCGACAGCGTCGGCATGAACCAGGTTCAGCTCGTCGATGTTGAACTGCGAGAGGCCTGAATGATCCAGTACAGATGCGCCGGCGCCGTCTTCAAGCACCACCATTGTACCAGAGCTGTTGCCGGCGTCATCCACCCGGTTCACAACAAGATGCGAGCCGTCCGGCACGTCTGCATCGAAGTCGTACAGGGTCTGGCCGTTGCCAAGATCGGTTTCGGTGCCGCTGACATCTGAGACACTGCCCGTGCTGGTCAGCTCATGGATTGTGTCGCCGGCCTCGAAATCGTCGCTGAAAACTCCGCTGACACTGGTGCCGGTGCTGATCACGTCGCCAATATTTGGGGCATCGTATTCGGTGTCGACGCTGAATTCTTCGGTCAGGGTCTGCGTGTTGCCCGCCGGGTCCGTGGCCGTGATTTCGGCTGTGGCCTCATAGGTGCCTTCGCGCAGGTCGCCGGGTTCAAACTCGGCAGTCCAGTTGCCGTCCGCATCCACCAGCGCGTTCCGGGTTACACCTTGAATGGTGACTTGTACTGCCGATCCGGGTTCGACGGTGCCGGACATCGAGAGGCCCGCGGCACTTTCCGCGAGGCTCACCACATCATCATCGGTCACGCTGTCCGAAGTGAAAGGCACCACCTCGGTGTCTATGGCCAGGGTGTCAGTGATTTCCGACGTGTTGCCCACGGCGTCCGTGGCGGACACAACCACGGCCGCATCGTAGCTGCCCTCGGCAATGTCAGCGGCTGCAAAGGATGCGCTCCAGTTGCCATCGGCATCAACTGTGGCAGTTTCGGTTGCATCACCCAGTTGCACAACAACCGTCGAGCCTGGCTCAACCGTGCCGGTCAGGGTTACCCCGTCGCTGCGTTCGGTCTCGTTGACGATATTGTCGCCTTCGATGCTGCCGGAATTCAGGGTGAGGGGATCGACCACAGTGTCCACATGCAGATCCGCCGTGGCGGTTGCCGTGTTGCCGGCTTCGTCAGTGGAGGTCACGCTGACAGTGGTGTCGTATTCACCGGCAGGAAGCGAGCCGGCTTCGAATTCTGCGGCCCAGTTGCCGTCTGCATCCACGGTCGCGGTGCGGGTCACGCCCTCAACCGTGACGCTGACACTTGCGCCTGCCTCGCCGGTTCCGGTCAATGTCAGACCAGCGGTAGCTTCGGCGTTGTTGACAATGTCATCGCCGCCCGCTTGGCCGTTGTCGATTTCCACGGCCGTGGTCGTGTCTACGCGGATTGTACCGGTGACGCTGTCAGTATTGCCGAAAGCGTCGGTCGCGGTGACGCTGACTTCTGAGTCGTATTCCCCGGAGGCGATTTCCGAAGCAGCGAAGTCAGCGCTCCAAGTCCCGCTTTCGGTCGCGGTAACCGTCCGGGTCACACCCTGGAAAGTGACTTCCACTGTGGCGCCCGCTTCGGCGGTTCCGGTCAGGGTCACCCCGTCGGCTGCTTCGGCGGCATTGATCATGTCGTCGCCGCCTGCCTGGCCCTCGTCGAGGCCGACAGTGGCAACCGTGTCGATTACGACAGCGGGGCCATCCAGGTCGAACTCAGTCCCGTTGGGGTCAACGACATGCACAGTTGTGTCATAATTGCCGTCCTCTGGCAGATCATCGACCGGGAAGCTGACGCTCCAATTGCCGTCGTCATCGACGGTTGTGGTGGCTGTGGAGGTGCCGACATTGACAGTCACTTCGGAACCCGGTGCGCCGGTGCCGGTGATAACCACCGGTTCGGTGGTGGAGTCAGAAACCGGGTAGGTGGCATCGGGGTCATCGACCGCTGGAATAATGCCATCCGTTCCGCCGCCGCCGTCACCGCCGCCGCCGCCGGCAATTACAGCCGCGCCGACGACACCGGCTGCGGCCCCGGCCGCACCCAGCCCGCCGAACAGCGGCGCGGCCAGCGGTGCAACCACCGGTTCGATGCGGTCAACGTCCAGGAACACCATCTCATCGTAGGCGCTCCATTTTCCGGTCAGATCCAGCGGCTCGTATGTGGCAAAGAGCATGCCGCTGGATTTGTCTTCCAGGACAACTTCGGTGAATTCGCCGTCCTGGCTGAGGAACAGGTTTTTCCCGCCGGATGAGCCGTAGGAATAGTAGTTCTCAATCACCAGTTCCTGGCCATCGGCCAGGGTGATGTGCAGGTTGCCGCCCTGGCGGGAATAGCTTTCGACATCTGCAGGGCTGAGGTTCAGCGAGATATCCTTGGCATGGGCGGCGTCAATACGTGCCGGGGTGCCTTCGGAAAAGTTCCCATGCTGTGTAGTGCCCGCCATATCGCGGGTAATAAATGCGACCGTGCTCATTGTAATACCACTCATCTGTGCGCTGCGCCGCCGCAATCTGGCGGGTGCTGCGTCGTTCCGTTGCCTGTACGTTTGCCCATCGACCGTCTTTTGCGGCCATTTTGAGGCCATACTGTGATGATTTTTATTGTCCTGTCCAGTGCATCAGGGACGGGATTCATGCAGTTTGGGCGGCAACCGTGTCCTGAGTGCCGCAGAATTTCTAAGGTTTTTCACGCAGCCGTGATATGAGGCGGGCGGATGGCTGGCGCCGGAGAATTGGCCGTCTTGCCTTGCCGTATGCACTGCTAACCCTGTTGTCTGGACTTCAGAAGCAGAAGGGGAAAGCCCCTTGCATCCCTCTTATCAACAGTGGACGCGCGGCTGGAGGCACTTGATTTGCCGCGGCGCGTAAGGCGGCCGCAACAACAGTGATCGCCGCGATGTGATGAAAATTTCCCGCAAAAGTTTCTGGCAATTAATTAAAAGTACACCACTTTCAGATAGTAAGAAGTACGTATTTGGTGTAAGCTTGAGAGTAAGCAACACGCCGCCAGCCTGGTATCCGGGCGCAGGCCGCCGCAAAGAGCGGCCAGCCGGACGTATAACGCCAGAAACGGCGCCGAGCAGAAATCAGAACTCAACACTAACGCGGACATCCATGCCCACGTACCGGGCGCAGTCTGTCTGTCCGCGAACTAAAACGCCAGGAGGAACGGCGCCAGATAACCAGGAGGCTTGATTCAAGATGAAAGACATTGCCGAACTTTTTGCAGAGCAGTACGGCGAAACCCGCGAGCAGGAGATGCCGCTGCAGGATTATTTGAATGCCTGCCGCGACGATCCAAGCATGTACGCGAACGTCGCCGAGAGGATGTTGAAGGCAATTGGCGAAGAGGAGCTGGTAGACACGTCCAAGGACGCGCGGCTCGGTCCGATCTTTCAGAACCGGACAATCAAGCGCTACAGCGCTTTCCACGACTTCTACGGCATGGAAGACACCATCGAACGGATCGTCGGCTATTTCCGCCACGCCGCGCAAGGCCTGGAAGAGCGAAAGCAGATCCTTTACCTCTTGGGTCCGGTCGGCGGCGGCAAATCGTCTCTGGCGGAGCGGCTGAAGCGCCTGGTCGAAGAACAGCCGATCTATGTGCTGAAAGCCGGTGATCAGATCTCGCCGATTTTTGAAAGTCCGCTGGGCCTGTTTGACCCAGTCCGCATGGGCAAGGTTCTGGAAGAGGAATACGGCATTGTCCAGCACCGCCTGCCAGGGCTGATGTCGCCTTGGGCCGTCCAGCGGCTGGATGAATTCGACGGCGATATCAACAAATTCTCCGTTGTTCGCATGTACCCTTCCCGCCTGCGCCGCGTCTGCGTGGCCAAAGTGGAGCCGGGTGATGAGAACAATCAGGACATCTCTACCTTGGTTGGCAAGGTTGATATCCGCCAGCTGGAGCATTTCAGCCAGGACAACCCGGATGCCTACAGCTTCTCCGGCGGGTTGAACCGGGCGAGCCAGGGTGTTCTGGAATTTGTCGAGATGTTCAAGGCGCCGATCAAGATGCTGCACCCGCTGCTGACGGCGACCCAGGAAGGCAACTATATGGGCACCGAAAGCTTTGGTGCGATCCCCTTCAACGGCCTGATCCTGGCGCACTCCAACGAGAGCGAATGGCAGTCGTTCAAGAATAACAAGAACAACGAGGCCTTCATCGACCGGGTGTCTATCGTCAAGGTGCCGTATTGCCTGCGGGTCTCGGATGAATCCTCAATCTACGAAAAACTGATCGAGTTCAGCGAGCTGCGTGACGCGCCCTGTGCGCCGGAGACGCTGAAGATTCTTAGCCGCTTCTCGGTGCTGACCCGCCTGAAGCCGCATGAGAACTCAAACCTTTACTCCAAAATGCGGGTTTATGACGGCGAAAGCCTGAAGGACACTGACCCCAAAGCCAAGACGGTGCAGGAGTATCAGGACCGCGCCGGCGTGGACGAGGGGATGAACGGCATCTCCACCCGCTTCGCTTTCAAGGTGCTGTCCACCACTTTCAACTTCGACACGGATGAAGTGGCAGCGGATCCGGTGCATCTGATGTATGTGCTCGAGCAGATGATCAAGCGCGAGCAGTTTCCGCAGGAGACCGAGCAGAAATACCTTGAGTTCATCAAGACGGAACTGGCGCCGCGCTATGAAGAGTTCATCGGCAACGAGATCCAGAAGGCGTACCTCGAAAGCTATACGGAATACGGCCAGAATGTCTTTGACCGCTATATCTCCTACGCCGATGCCTGGATCGAAGAACAGGATTACAAGGATCCCGACACCGGTCAGCTCTATAACCGCGAAGTGCTGGATTCGGAGCTTTCCAAGATCGAAAAGCCGGTTGGCATCGCCAATCCCAAGGACTTCCGCAACGAGGTCGTGAAATTTGCCCTGCGCCATCGCGCAAACACGGGCAGAAACCCGGCCTGGAACTCCTATGAAAAGCTGCGCGATGTGATCGAAAAACACATGTTCAGCCAGGTCGAGGAGCTGCTTCCGGTGATCAGTTTCGGCAGCAAGAAGGACAGCAAGACCGAAGGCAAACATCAGGAGTTCGTCGAGCGTATGCGCGGCCATGGCTATACCGACCGCCAAGTGCGGCGTCTGGTCGAATGGTACATGCGCGTTAACAAGGCGGGCTAAAGAGGAGCGCTGTGGCATATGCATCATTTCATCGACAGGCGCGCCAATCCGAAGGGCAAGAGCCTCGGGAACCGCCAGCGGTTCCTGCGGCGGGCCCGGGAGAATATTAAGGAACGCGTCGACCAATCGGTCCGGGGAAAATCGATCCAAAGCGGAAGCGGTGTCCCGGACGAAGGCGAAAAGGTCACTATCCCGACCAGAGGGCTGAAGGAGCCGCGGTTCTTTCACTCTTCCAAGGGCGGCCTGCGCCGTCATGTTCTGCCCGGTAACAAGGATTTTGTTGTCGGCGACACCATCAAACGCCCGGACGGCGGTGCGGGCGAGGGCGGTCGCAAGGCCTCCGAGGACGGGGATGGTGCGGACGAATTTTCCTTCACACTCACGCAGGAAGAATACCTGGAAATCCTGTTTGAGGGGCTGGAGCTGCCGGACCTGGTGGAAAAGGCTACGGTGGAGACCGAAACCATCGGCACCCGCCGGGCCGGCCTGACCACTGCGGGCACGCCCAATAACCTCAATCTGGTGCGCACCATGCGCAACTCTCTGGGGCGCCGGATCGCATTGCAGCGTCCGACCACCAAGTCGCAGCGGGATTTGGAAGAGCAGATCGCCGAACTGGAAGCGCTGGAGGAACGCAGCCCGCCGCAAGAGGCATTTCTGGCCGAATTGCAAAAGAAACTCGAAGGCATCCTCCGCAAGCGCAAGGTCGTCGGCTATATCGACCCGCTGGACCTGCGGTACGACACCTTTGTGCCGGAAAAGATCCGCAATTCCCGCGCTGTGGTCTTCTGCCTGATGGATGTCTCAGGCTCCATGCAGGAGCGCGAAAAGGACTTGGCCAAACGCTTCTTCTTGCTGCTGCACCTATTCCTGGAGCGTTGCTATGAACACACCGAACTGGTGTTCGTGCGGCACACTCACCACGCCCAGGAAGTCGACGAGGAAACCTTCTTCTATGCCCGGGAAACCGGCGGCACCATTGTGTCCACCGCGCTGGAGAAAATGAAGGAGATCATCGAAGAGCGCTACCCGCCGGATGAGTGGAACATCTACGGCGCGCAGGCCTCCGACGGCGAGAATTTCGGCAATGACTCGGTGCGCTGCAAAAATCTGCTGCTGAACGACCTGCTGCCGGTCAGCCAGTTTTATGCCTATGTGGAAATCGTCGATGAGGCGGCGGAAATGCTGCTGAACAATCCCGAAGCAGGCGAGGACCTGTGGCAAAACTACCGTGACGTGAAGGGCCAGGCGCAGCATTTTGAAATGCAGCGTGTCTCGCAACCCGGCCACATCTATCCGATTTTCCGGGAGTTCTTCCTCCCCAAGGTGAAAGGGGCGCAGTATGCAGGCAGCTGAAAAGGCGCGCAAGCCGCTGTTCGACGGGCCGGAATGGACCTTTGAACTGATGGAAACAGCGCGCGACGCGATTGAGGAGATCGCGCTGGGCGACCTTGGGCTGGATGTTTATCCCAATCAGATCGAAATCATTTCGGCTGAGCAGATGCTGGATGCCTATTCCTGTGTCGGCCTGCCGCTGATGTATCAGCATTGGTCATTCGGCAAGCATTTCGCCCGCGACGAGGCGCTGTACCGCACCGGCCGCCAGGGTCTGGCCTATGAGATCGTCATCAATTCGAACCCCTGCATCAGCTACAACATGGAAGAAAACACCATGGCGATGCAGACGCTGGTGATGGCGCATGCGGCATTCGGGCATAACCATTTCTTCAAGAACAATTATTTGTTTCAGCAGTGGACAGATGCCGCTGGTATTCATGATTACTTGGCCTTTGCCAAAAATTACATCGCCGCTTGCGAGGAACGGTATGGCCCTTGTGCGGTCGAAGAGATTCTGGACGCGGCCCATGCGCTGCAATCCCAAGGTGTGTTCCGCTACGGGCGCCCGCCCAAGCCGACCACCGAGGAACTGGTGGCGATGCAGAAGGTGCGCGAAGGCTATGAAAGCGGCCAGAGCGTGCTGGATATCTGGACTGATACAACCCTGGGTCGCGACAAGCTGGAACTGGTCGAGGATGCTGATTTCAGCGCGCGCCGCAAGCAGATGAACCTGCCGCAGGAGAACGTGCTTTATTTCCTGGAAAAGCACAGCCCGGTGCTGGAGGCCTGGCAGTGTGAGCTGCTGCGCATCGTGCGGATGCTGGCGCAGTACTTTTACCCGCAGAAACAGACCAAAGTGATGAACGAGGGCTGCGCGACCTTCGTGCACTACTACATCATAAACAAGCTTTATGAGCAGGGCCAAATCACCGAAGGCGCCTTTATGGAGATAATGCACAGCCATACCAATGTGGTGCTGCAGCCGGAATTTGACGATCCGCGTTTCTCCGGCCTCAATCCTTATGCGCTGGGGTTTGCGATGATGCAGGATATCCGCCGGATCTGTCAGGACCCGACTGATGAGGACCGCGAGTGGTTCCCCGATTTCGCCGGTGATCCCGACTGGCGGAAAGTGATGCGCGATGCATGGGCGAATTACCGCGATGAAAGCTTTATCCAGCAGTTCCTGTCGCCGCATCTGATCCGTAAGTTCAAGCTGTTCACGCTGACCAATGACGCCGACCTGCCCAATCTGGTGGTGAGCCAGATCCACAACCGCGCGGGATACAAGGCGATCCGCCGCGATTTGGCAAAGCAGTATGATCTGGCTTACCTGGAACCTGATATTCAGGTGACAGACGCGGATCTGCGCGGTGACCGGGAATTGAAGCTGACCCATACTGTGCGGGATGGCATTCATTTGGATGAGGAGGATCAGGAAGAGGTGCTGAAGCACTTGCGCCGTCTTTGGGGGTATGACGTCAGCTTGGACGCGGTGGAGACCGCCTTTGAAAACTGACGCACTCCACAGGGCTGGGTCCGGCTTTTGGCGGCAGCTTTTCAGCCTTGCCGCAGAAACGAGAACGCAGGCCCCAGGGCCTGCGTTTTGCTATTTGCGAACTGGATAGGGCTTAGAATTCCACCACGGCGCGGATGGACTTGCCTTCGTGCATCAGTTCAAAGCCTTCGTTGATCTGATCCAGCGTCAGCTTGTGGGTGATCATCGGATCGATCTCGATCTTGCCGTCCATGTACCAGTCCACGATCTTGGGCACGTCAGTGCGGCCCGAGGCGCCACCGAAGGCGGTGCCGCGCCAGGAGCGGCCGGTGACCAGCTGGAACGGCCGGGTTGAAATCTCGGCACCGGCAGGCGCCACACCGATGATGATGGATTCCCCCCAGCCCTTATGCGCCGCTTCCAATGCGGTGCGCATGACGTTGACGTTGCCGGTCGCGTCAAAAGTGTAATCAGCACCGCCCCCGGTCACTTCGACCAGATGCGCCACCAAGTCGCCCTCGACCTCGGCAGGATTGACGAAATCGGTCATGCCGAACTTTGTGGCCATTTCCACCTTACCGGGGTTCAGGTCGACACCGACGATCTGGTCAGCCCCGGCCAGCCGCAGGCCCTGGATCACGTTGAGACCGATGCCGCCGAGGCCGAACACGATAGCCCGCGAGCCGATTTCCACCTTGGCGGTGTTGATCACCGCACCGATACCGGTGGTGACGCCGCAGCCGATATAGCAGACCTTGTCGAACGGTGCGTCCTCACGGATTTTCGCCAGCGCGATTTCCGGCACCACGGTGTGGTTGGCGAAGGTCGAGCAGCCCATGTAGTGGTGGATCGGGGTGCCGTCCTGCATCGAGAAACGGGTGGTGCCGTCCGGCAGCAGGCCTTGCCCTTGGGTCGAGCGGATCGCCTGGCACAGGTTGGTTTTCGGGTTGAGGCAATAGTCGCACTCGCGGCACTCGGGCGTATACAGCGGGATCACATGATCGCCCGGCTTCAGGCTGGTGACGCCTTCGCCGACCTCAACCACGACGCCTGCGCCCTCATGGCCCAGGATCGCCGGGAAAATGCCTTCGGGGTCGTCGCCCGAACGGGTGAATTCGTCGGTGTGGCACAGGCCGGTTGCCTTGATTTCCACCAGAACCTCACCCGCTTTCGGGCCTTCGAGGTTCACTTCCATGATTTCCAGCGGTTTGCCGGGGGCAACCGCAACGGCGGCGCGGGTCTTGATCATGTGACTGGTCCTTCGTCCAAATTCTGCGGGGCCGGGCCGCCGCGAAGCGGATCCGGTTGAATGCGTAGCCAGCAGCAGGGCCGCGGGCCGGAATGACCCAGCGTTACATTTGCAGGCTGGCGCACGCAAGCTTTGCCTCGGCACATTATCAGGAGCAGGGTGCCGGGCCTTGCCCTGAATGCGACAGCCGGCCAACGGTCCGCGCCATTCCCGCGTGATGAAAAACTGCCGGTTCCCAGCAGCTTGCTCGAAAGATTCCAGTTATGGGAAGGAAATTGAATGCCGGGTCTTGACCTTCCCCTCGCTGGAACCCTCATATCCCTTGTCAAAGGACCAGAAGCGGCAGGATTCCGATGTCTGAACTTAGCAGGATTTCACTGAATATCACCGGCCTCAGCTGTGCGGGCTGTGCAGGGCGTGCTGAGCGAGCCTTGGCGGCGGTCGAAGGAGTGCAGAGCGCCTCCGTCAACCTTGCCAATGCCACCGGCCAGGTGGAGGCTGCCGCGGAGGTTCCGCTGATGGATCTGACCGGCGCTTTGGCCTCTGCGGGGTATCCGGCGGCAGAGGCGCAAGCTTCCCTGGTGGTCAGCGGCATGAGCTGCGCGTCCTGCGTGGGCCGGGTGGAACGGGCGCTGCTGGCGGTGCCGGGGGTGCTATCGGCCAGCGTGAACCTGGCGAATGAGACGGCACAAATCCGTTATTTAACCGGCATGGCCCGTGCCGCCGATCTCGCCCGCACATTGACGGATGCCGGCTACCCGGCCCGTCTCAGCGGTGTGGCAGAGGATGAAGCGGAGCAGGCCGGCCGCCGCAACGCGGATGAGATTTCCGCACTGGGCCGGCAGGTGCTGATCGCCGCGCTTCTGACACTGCCGGTGTTCCTGATCGAAATGGGCGGCCACATGGTCCCGGCGCTGCATCATTGGGTTATGGAAAATATAGGCAAGCAAAACAGCTACTTGTTGCAATTCGCCCTGACTACTGCGGTGCTGGCCGGGCCGGGCCGGCAATTCTATGCTAAGGGCTTTCCGGCCTTGCTCCGCGGCGCTCCCGACATGAACGCGCTGGTGGCGCTGGGAACCTCCGCGGCATATGGGTTCTCGGTGATTTCCACCTTCGCGCCCAGGCTGCTGCCCGCGGGCACCGCCAATGTCTATTACGAGGCGGCGGTGGTGATCGTCGCCCTTATTCTCACGGGCCGCTTCCTGGAGGCCCGCGCCAAGGGCCGCACCGGCGCCGCGATCCGCAAGCTGGCCGGGCTGCAGCCGAAAACCGCCATGGTGGTCTCGGGCGGGGATGCAATTGAAACTCCGGTGGAAGAAATCGGCCCAGGCGACCTGATCCGCGTCCGTCCGGGAGAGCGCATCGCGGTGGACGGCGAGATCACCTCCGGCAGCTCTTACATCGACGAAAGCATGATCAGCGGTGAGCCGGTGCCCGTCGCCAAGTCCCGCGGTGATGAAGTGACGGCGGGCACCATCAACGGCAATTCTGCGCTGGAATTCCGGGCCACCCGCGTTGGCCGCGACACAGTACTGGCGCAGATCATCCGCATGGTTGAGCAGGCGCAGGGCGCCAAGCTGCCGGTGCAAGGGCTGGTCGACCGTATCACCCTGTGGTTCGTACCCGCAGTGATCGCGGTTGCGGCGCTGACCGTGCTGGTGTGGTCTCTGCTCGGCCCTGCGCCCGCCCTGCCGCTGGCCCTGGTGGCCGGTGTTTCGGTGCTGATTATCGCCTGCCCCTGCGCCATGGGGCTAGCGACGCCGACTTCTATCATGGTCGGCATCGGCCGCGCGGCGCAGATGGGGGTTCTGTTCCGCAAGGGCGATGCGCTGCAGCACTTGCAGGAAGTGCGCGTGGTGGCGCTCGACAAGACCGGCACATTGACTGAGGGCCGGCCGTTGCTGACCGAATTGATTTGCGCCAAAGGATTCACCCGCGAGGAGGTGCTGCGCCTGACCGGCGCCGCTGAGGCGCAGTCGGAACACCCCATCGCCCGCGCCGTCACGGCAGCGGCAGGCAAGGGGCTGCCCGAACCCGATACGTTTGAAGCAATCCCGGGCTATGGCCTGCGCGCCGAGGTCGAGGGCCGCGTGGTGCTGGCCGGTGCCGCCCGGCTGATGGCGCGCGAAGGCATTGCGCTTGGCCCGCTGGAGGCGGAGGGGCTGAAACTGGCGGAGCGCGGCGAAACCCCGCTTTTCGCCGCCGTTGACGGCCAGGCGGCGGCGGTGATTGCGGTGGCGGATCCGGTCAAGCCGGGTACCCCGGCGGCAATCAAAGCCTTTCATGACCAAGGATTGAAGGTGGCAATGATCACCGGTGATGCTTTGGCGACGGCGCAGGCGATTGCCGCGCGGCTGGGTATTGATGCAGTGAAAGCCGAATGCCTGCCTGCTGATAAGGTTGCCGCGATCCAGGAGCTGCAGGCAGAGCATGGCGCGCTGGCATTTGTGGGCGACGGCATAAACGACGCCCCGGCGCTGGCGGCGGCGGATGCTGGAATTGCCATCGGCACCGGCACCGATGTGGCGATCGAGGCGGCGGATGTGGTGCTGGTCTCGGGTGATCTGCGCGGGGTGGTGAACGCGCTGACAGTCAGCCGCGCCACCATGCGCAACATCCGCCAGAACCTGGGCTGGGCTTTTGGCTATAACGTGCTGCTGGTACCGGTGGCGGCCGGGGTTCTGTACCCCCTTGGGGGGCCTCTTTTGTCGCCGGCACTTGCGGCAGGCGCAATGGCACTGTCGAGCGTGTTTGTTCTGTCCAATGCCCTGCGCTTGCGCCGCCTGAAACCGGCCATGGATGAAGGACAGGCCGGGCCGGCGGTCCTTGCGGCCGGCAAGCAGGAGGCGCGCGCATGAATATCGGAGATGTATCCCGCCGCTCCGGCCTGCCGGCCAAGACCATCCGCTATTACGAGGATATCGGCCTGATCAAACCGCATCGCAGCGCCAATGGCTATCGCTGCTTTGCCGAGACTGATCTGCATAAGCTGGCCTTTTTGGGCCGCGCCCGGGCGCTGGGTTTCACCATCGAGGACTGCCGTACCCTGATGGCGCTTTACGAGGACGAAACCCGCGCCAGCGCCGATGTGAAGCAGTTGGCGCTGGAGCATCTGGGCAAGATCGAGGAGAAGATCGCCGATCTGCAGGCGATGCGCGGCACATTGAGAGAGCTGGTCAAAGGCTGTGCAGGCGACAGCCGTCCGGATTGCCCGATTCTCAAGGACCTTTCCGGCGGGAGTTGACCGGCGCCAGTTGGCCGGCCCGGGCGGAAGGGGGGGCTCCCGCGCCCGCGGTTGCCCTGACGGGCCGCCTGGCGGCCTTGGGCGTGGCTTCGGCCCTGCGGCCCGAAGCGGGCGGCATCAGCCGGGCCGGAGTTCCAGGATCTTGCGGGCCTGCTGCCAGGTGGCGACAGGGCGTTCGTAGGTTTCGCAAAGCGCCGCTGCCCGCCTCACCAGCGCGGCATTGGAGGGCGCAAGGGTGTCGCGGTCGAGCCGCATATTGTCCTCCAGCCCGGTGCGGGTATGGCCGCCCGCGGCGATTGACCATTCATTGACCAGGATCTGCCCCGGCCCGACACCGGCGCCGCACCACTGGGCCTCCGGCGCCAGCCGCTGCATGGTTTTGACGTAGTAGTCGAACACGTCCCTGTCGACCGGCATCGCGTTCTTAACGCCCATCACGAACTGCACGTAAAGCGTGCCGGCAATGCGCCCCTCCCGGTTCATTTTTACCGCCTGATGTATGTGCGACAGGTCAAAGGCCTCGATCTCGGGCTTCACCTCATGCGCACGCATCTCCGAGGCCAGCCAGTCCACCAGATCGGGTGCGTTTTCATAAACCCGCGCCGGGAAATTGTTCGATCCCACCGACAACGAGGCCATGTCGGGGCGCAGGGGCAGCATGCCGCCGCGCTCGTGTCCGGCGCCGGAGCGGCCGCCGGTCGACAGCTGCACGATCATGCCGGGGCAGTGTTTGTGCAGGCCTTCCATCAGGCGGGCGAACCGTTCCGGGTCCGAGGTCGGCGTCTGGTCGTCGTTGCGCACATGGCAATGAGCGATGGAGGCGCCGGCTTCAAACGCCTCCTGAGTGCTTTCGATCTGCTCGGCGATGGTGACGGGCACTGCAGGGTTGTTTTTCTTGGTCGGAACCGAGCCGGTGATGGCCACGCAGATGATGCAGGGTTTACTCATGATTGCTCCCCTTCAGATGTCGAAGAACACTGTTTCATCGTCGCCCTGCAGGCGGATGTCGAAGCGGTGGATTGCCAAACCGTCCCGCTCGCTGCGCCTGGCAATCAGAGTGGCGCGGCGGCGCTCCCATTCTATCACATTCAGCACGGGGTCGGTGGCATTGGCCTCTGCCTCGTCCTCAAAGTAGACCCGCGTGTTCAGCCCCACATTGATGCCGCGCGCCACAATCCACAGGTTGATATGCGGCGCCATCATCTGGCCGCCCCGGCCCATGACCGGGCCGGGTTTCACGGTGCCGAACCCCCATTCTCCGGTCTCAAAATCGGAGATCACCCGGCCCCAGCCGCGAAAACCGTCCTCAACCGTGCCGCCATGTTCGGGGTGGGCATAGATGCCGTTCGCATTGGCCTGCCAGACCTCCAGCAGCACGTCCTTGACCGGCGAGCCAGTGCCGTCGATGACCATGCCCTCGACCCGGATGTGCTCGCCCTTGGCGTTAGGCCCGGCAATGTCCCAGCCAAGTTCCTGATCATAGATCTCAAATCCCGCAGCGCCGGGAGCGAGGCCGATATGGACATAAGGCCCGGCGGTTTGCGAAGGGGTTTCTTTCAGATAATCAAAACGCTGACGCATCAATTCCCCTCCAGCCGGTTTTCAAACAGGGTGGACCGCCGTCCGCGCAGCACGATGTCAAAGCGGTAGGCGATGGTGTCGAGCGGAATGGTTGCATTCATGTCGAGCCGCGCGATCAGCATCTGCACCGCCTCCGGGTCCGGAATGGTGTTCACAATCGGACAGCGGGCGATCAGCGGGTCGCCCTCGAAATACAGCTGGGTGATCAGCCGTTGGGCAAAGCCGGTGCCAAAGACCGAGACATGGATATGCGCGGGCCGCCAGTCGTTCACCCGGTTGCGCCAGGGGTAGGCGCCGGGTTTCACGGTGCGGAAATGATAGTGGCCATTTTCATCCGTCAGGACCCGCCCGCAACCGCCGAAATTCGGATCCAGTGCGCCCAGATAGCTGTCCTTCTTGTGCCGGTAGCGGCCAGAGGCGTTGGCCTGCCAGATCTCTACCAGCGTATTCGGCACCGGCCGTGCGTTTTCATCCAGCACCCGGCCATGCACGATGATGCGCTCACCGATCGGGCTTTCACCGGGCTGGGCAAAGTTGGCCAGCAGGTCATTGTCGGTAGCGGCGATGTCGTTGTGGCCAAACGCCGGGCCGGTGATCTCGCTGGCGGTGTTTTCCAGGCTGATCAGCGGGTATTGCGGCGCACGGGTGACCGAGGTTTTGTAGTCCTGCGACAGGGCAGGCGGGTGCCATCGGCGGTCCCTTTGGTAGAACTCCCCGGGTTGCGGCTTGGTCATGGGGTTTCCCCTCCCTCGCTTTCCATTTCGGCATAGGTTTGCTTGGCCAGCTTCAGGGCACGGTTCGCGCACGGCACCCCGGCATAGATGGCCACATGCTGGAAGGCTTCCAGCACATCTTCCTGGCTGGCGCCGGTGCGGGCGGTGGCGCGGATGTGCATCGGAATCTCGTCGAAATTCCCAGTGGCAGCCAGCAGTGCCAGTGTCAGTATGGACCGGTCCCGCAGCGAAATCCGGTCAGAGGCCCAGACCGTGCCCCAGGCAGCTTCGGTGATCAGCTCCTGAAAGGGGGCGTCCAGCGCGGTTTTGGCGGCTTCGGCGCGCTCCACATGGGCGTCGCCAAGCACCTTGCGCCTGATTTGCATGCCTTGGCTGTACCGGTTCTGCTGCGTCATCCTGGTCTCCCCGTGCTGGATAAAGTATCGCATACCGGAGCTGATCTGTATAATCTTGAAACATACATGCAATCATAACCGGAGTGATATGCGGCTATCGTCTTCATTGAAGCTGCGCCATCTTGAGGTGTTCGTCGAAGTGGCCCGCAAGATGAGCGTCACCCAGGCGGCCGCGGCCTTGGGCATGACCCAGCCCGCGGTGACACGGGCACTGCGCGAACTGGAGGAAGTTTGCGGCAAGCCGCTTGTCGAAAAGCATGGCCGCGGTATCCGGCTCAGCGGGTATGGCGAGCTGTTCCGGGACCATGCCGGGCGCAGCCTGGCGCTGGCACGCGACGGGGTGGCGCTGTTGCGCGGCCTGGACGCGGCAGATGGACCGCTGGTTTCCATTGGCGCACTGCCCACCGTCGCCGCCGATCTGGTCCCTGACACGCTGGCGCAACTGCGCGGCGGCGGCGCGCCGGGGCGGTTCATGGTGATGTCCGGGGGCAATCAGTACCTGATCGACCAGCTGCGCCGCGGCGGGCTTGATTTGGTGGTTGGCAGGATGCCTGCGCCGGAAGCCATGGCGGGTGTGGAATTCGACCCGCTGTACCGCGAGCGGGTGGCCGTTGTTGTCGCGCGGGACCATCCTTTGGCCGGCGCCGTGCATGTGCCGCCTACAGCATTTGAGGACTACCCGGTGCTGATGCCGTCTGAAGGATCGATAATCCGGCCGATGGTCGAGCGGATGTTTCTTGAGCAGGGGCTGGCACTGCCCAGGTTTCCGATCGAAACCGTTTCCGCCACATTCGGAAGGCGCTTTGTCCTGGCGCATCAGGCGATCTGGATCATCAGCCACGGTGTGGTGCGGCCGGAGCTGGAGGCTGGCAGCATGGCAGCGCTGCCCTTGAATACGGACAGCACCCTTGGCCCCGTGGGTCTGTGTGTCCGGCGGGAGCACCGGCTTTCGGCCGCCGCACAGCGGTTTTGTGCCGCCCTGCGCAGGGCTTGCACCGCGCAGGGGCTGGCCTAGGTGCCGCCAGTACTCCGGCATGCCGGGTTGCGGCATCGCCGAGTGTTTCCCTTAGTGCCGTGATGAAGTAATATTCATCAAACACAATTTATGCATTTGATTGCGCGGCGATAGGGAAAGGAAACGGTATGGGGTTCACCAGGCGTGAATTTGGCTTGTCGGCTGCAGCGGGGCTGGCTGCTGCTGCTGTTCCCGGCTGGGCTTCGGCGCGGATCAATTTGGGCAACAAGCGGATTGAGACAGTTTCAGACGGGTATCTCACTCTGCCGCCGGAGTTTCTGTTTGACGGGCTTGAACCGGACGCTTTGCAGCAGGCGTTGGAGCAGTACGGGCTTGCAGCCGGGCCGCTGAAGCCGGAGGTGAATGTAACGCTGCTGCGCGAAGAAGGCAGAGTTGTCCTGTTCGATGCCGGCGCTGGGCCGGGGTTTCAGGATAGTGCGGGAAATCTGTCTGGCGCGCTGGATGTTCTTGGCGTCACACCTGACCAGGTGACGCATGTGGTCTTTACACATTGCCATCCGGATCACCTGTGGGGGGTGCTGGATGATTTTGACGATCTGCTGTTCCCTGGCGCGGCCTATCTGATGGGGCAGGGAGAATGGGATTACTGGTTCGACCCGGAGACTGCAGACAGTATCGGCAGCAACAGGACAGCCATGGCCATTGGGGCCCGGCGCCGGATGGAGCAGTTGGAAGACAAGGTGCAGCTTTTCCCGGACGGCGAGGAGATCCTGCCGGGTGTCGCAGCTCATGCCACGCCAGGCCACACGCCGGGGCATATGTCATTTGAAGTCCGGGATGGCAGTAACAGTGTCCTGGTTCTAGGGGATGCAGTGGGTAATCATCATGTGAGCTTTGCTGACCCTGGCAGGCCGGTTGGTGCCGACCAGGAGCCGCAAACGGCTGCTGCGACACGTATGCGTTTGCTGGACCGGCTTGCCACCGAGCAAATGCAGCTGATCGGCTATCATCTGCCTGGTGGCGGTATCGGGCGGGCAGAGCGCATTGGCAGCGGCTACCGCTTTGTGCCAGCGGTTTAGAAGCAGGTATCCAAACAACACAGGCTGAGGGGTGAGGGCTTGAAAATCGATACCGGCAGTCAGTCCCGTTGTTCCAATGGGATAATGAATTACAGTTTTTGCGTGTGTGGTTGTTCTTTTTAGCAGATCAGGTCATGGTTGTTGCAAAGGACCTGCACTGCTGCACTAAAGCAGGCTGCTGCATGTGGTCAGTTTGCGATGCCATGTCGTGCGCACAGTTATGATCGCCCTCAGATATGCCCGAAGGTTGTCAGGCGTTGCTTTTGAAATGAATTGCGAAGTTAATGCAATCAGTAATTGCAAAACATATTGCGGCAATGCAATGTAACGTTACTTTAATTTCAAGTGCGACGCGGATTTTTGTGGGGTTTACGGATGACTGTCCTTCTGAAGATATGTCGGTTTGGCGCGTTTGGCGTCTTTCACGCAGATGGAACCAATGTTCAGCTTGGGGCGAAACATCAGGCGCTGCTGGCGCTTTTGTCCTCAGCTGATGGCGGGATCCGCACGCGGGCGTTTCTGGAGAAGACCTTGTGGTGCCTGGCGCAGCCCGAACAGGCAAAGGCAAGCCTGCGGACAGCCTTGTCGACGCTGCGTCGGCATCTGGGCCCCGAAGCGGCCAAGCTGCTGTATGCAAACCGGGAGCGGGTTATCCTCGACCTGACCCGGGTGGAGTTGGACAGTTGCGCAGGCAATGCGGTTTTCATGGAAGGGTTTGAACTGCCTCATGAGACCGCTTTTAACGCTTGGCTGAACGAAGCCCGGGCGGAGTTCGCCCGTGGTGCTGCCCGGCCTGGACCGCAGGCAGGAACATCGCCAGGCCGTGTTATCCTGGATGGGCTGCTGCCTTCGATTGCGGTGCTGCCCTTTGTGCATCGTGCCCCTGGCGACGCGGTTGTGCCGCTGGGATCGCTGATGTCTGAAGAATTGTCACGGTACTTGTCGCGCAGCTGGGCGTTTTCGGTCACCTCCTATCTGGCCTCGCGCCAGTTTGATCCGGAAACAGTGCGTCCAGCCGAAGTGTCTTCGGTCGCGGGCGTGGATTACTTGGTGTCGGGCACCGTCAGCTGCGACGGCAACCGGTTCCGGGTTGAGATCGATCTGCATGATGCAGTCCGCGAAAAAGTAATCTGGTCGCGCAGTTTCGAGGGCAGCAAAGGCAGCCTGATGGAGGGCCGCAGTGCCGTGCTGCGCAATGCCACCCAGCAAATCGGACAGACCGCTGCGGGCGAAGCTGTCCGGCTGGCGGGCTTCAAGCCGCTGTCCACCCTGGAAAGCCATACCCTGTTGATGGCGGCGATTTCGCTGATGCAGGAAATGGACGCGCGCAAATTCCAGCAAGCACATGAAATCCTGTCGCATCTGCTTGAACGGGAGCCAAAACATGTGCTGCCGCTGACCTGGATGGGATTCTGGCATGTGATGCGGGTTGAAAAGGGCTTGTCTCCGAACCGTGGAGAGGACAGCCGCCTGGCCAGCCGGATGGCAGAGGCCGCCATCGAAGCTGCACCGGGTTTCTCATTGGCTCATACGCTCAAGGGGCTTATCTCCAGCCATCTGACGTTCCGCTTCGATCTGGCACAAGACGCCTATGACCTTGCGCTGCGCGACAATCCAAACGAAGCGCTGGCGCTGCTTTTGAAAGGGGCGACGCTGGCCTATCAGGACATGCCGGATGAGGCGGTGCAAATGACCGACGCGGCCCGGCGGCTGACGCCTTTAGGGCCGCAGCGGTACTATTTTGATGCGCTCTCGGCCCTGGCGTATTTGTCTGCCCGCAACTTTGCCCGTGCCATTGAACTTTCCGAGCGGTCGCTTGAAGCCAAGGGCGCCTTTCCAGTGCCGCTGCGGTCCAAGGCGATCGCCCTGCAAATGTCCGGCCGGGGTGCTGAAGCCCGCAGCACAGTCCAAAAACTGCTTGAGGCCGCGCCGGAGTTCTGCCTGTCGCAGTTCCAGCGCGACAATCCTGCAGCGATGAGCCCGGCGGGACAGGAATGGGCTTCTGCCTTGCGGCAGGCGGGCGTACCGGAGTAGCCGGTCAAGCGATTGTGCAAAAGCCACGGTGACGCTGTGTAACTTGTATTCCAAAAATATCTTTTCTGCAGGAAGCAGTTGTGCGTGCTAGGCTTTGCCGGAACCAGCAGCAAATCGGGCAGTTTGGCCCTGAACCAAGGTCTAGGAGGCGGAGTGCCAGAAAATCTGTCTTTCGAACGCCGGTTTTCGGAATACGGCCCGGGCGTGCAGCCCGAGGAGCGGACGCAAGAGATCCTGGACGTTGTTGAGGATTTCATGCACCGCTGGGGTTATTCGGTGCAAAACCTTATCGGTGCCGATCTGACGGTTGAGCATTTGGGCGGCGGGCCAAGCGAGGTGCCGGATCTGATCTTCAGAATGGCAGCGCTGGACTACTTCGAGATTGTCATCCGCAGCGGCAGCGGGGCCGTCAGCTATGGCGGCTGGTTGACAGGCACCTTGCCGGTTACTGTCTCGGGCCAGCAGGTGAATGGCCGTCCGGTGTTGCTGACCACGTGCCGCGAGGGCGGGCAGATCCGGCATATATTTGATCCGCTTTCCGGTTACCGGCCTGTTACCGAAACCACAAATTTGCCCCTGCACGCGGCGCGCCGTCTCTCCGGAGAGATCTGACCGGTAGTGTTGAAGCGGCCTTTGCAGCGGGCTGCTTTCACTGCCAGTCGATAAAATTCAACAGATTTCCCGATTACCGCTCATATTTTTTTTACATTCTTGCGTCCCTTTTGTTTGGGAGATGCGGGCAGCTGTGCGGCAGCGGCCCTGCACCATTGAATGCCTGACCGGCCGATAACGGCGGTGAGGCCGGCTGCTAGTCCGGTCTTGGCACGGAATATGGGCGGATGCCTTGGGTGATACTATGACTGCAAAGAAAAAACTTCCCGCCAAGCGCGGTTTCCGATTGTTTTCCAGCATTGGCGCAAAAATCACGCTGATCCTGATGGCAATGGGGGCTGCTATTGCTGTTGGCGGTGTCATGGTTACGCTGGTCTTTTCCCAGACCGGCCGCCAAATGGAGGTTTTGACGGAACAGAAGGTGCCCCGGCTGGAGCTGAGCGGCCGTCTTGTCAAGGCGGGAAGCCGGGCAAAGGATGCGATGATCGCGGTCTTGCAAGCTGGATCAGTTGACGAGCTGGTCCAGGCCGAGACTGAGGCGGTTGCAGCGATTGCGCATCTTGAAAACAGCCTGGCTGAACTGCCTGCGGCAGAGCGGGCCATGTTTAGGCCGGAGGCGGACGCGGCCTCCGAAATGCTCAGCAATCTGATCGCGGCCCGCAAAAGCGCCTTTCGAAACCAGGCCTGGATCGACTCCCAGACCGGCAGCCTGCAGACTCTTAGCCAAACGGTGCAGGAAAAGCTTGTGCAGGTCGCGTCGGAGGCCAGCGACAGTTTGATGGCAGGCGGCGAAGACACAATCGGCCAGGTTGATGAGGTCCTCAAAAACCTGGTTGAGCAACAGTTCGGCAGCTTGCAAGCGCTGCTGGAAGCCCGCGCTGATATCAGCATTTTGTCCGGTGCGGCACTGGCGCTGGGCCACGTGCGCGACGTGCCCACCAAGCGGGCGCTCAAGAAAATGGCGAATGACGCTTTGAGCCGGCTGGAGCCGGTCATGGGGCGGCTGGAAGAGCTGGGCCTGGATACATTCAGGGCCAAAAAGGTCCGCGCGGGTGTGGAGCTGTTCCGCTATACCCTTACCGCTAGCCGTAAGGAGCTGAAGGACAGCCGCAAGGAAGTTCTGAGCGCCCGCAATGCCAGCGTGCGCCCGCTGACCCAGGCGATGGAGCGTATGGTGTTCACCCTGTCTGTTGCGGCAACCCAGGCCAGCTCTGATAACCGGTCGGCGATCCAGGGGCTGCTGGACAACCAGGTCGGCGTGCTGCAGCAGCTGCTGGAGATCAATGGCTGGATCAGTGCCTTCCAGGTGGCGGCGCTGGATGTGGCGGCTGCGCATGATATTGATGCCGCAGATGCCGCTGCTGCCCCGCTTCAGGACGCTGCCAAGGCGCTGCAGGGTTATGCCGGTTTCAATAACGGGGTATTTGCACAGGAGCTTAAGGACCTGGTTGGCCTGGCCGATCCGTCGGAGGGATTGCCGGTCTTCAAGGTGGCGTCGCTGGAGGCCACAGCTGCGGCTGCTGCGGCGTCGCAGGCTACTGTGGATGCGGTGCTGGAATTTGCACATCACGCAACCAGTCTTGGGGCCGAAAGCCGACTGGAAATCGCGTCCATTGCCGGCGGTCTTGCGGCTGAGGTGAAGGCAGCGCAGCAACAGCTGCAAATCCTGGCGGCTGTGGCTGCCGGTGTCTTCCTGGCGTCTCTGTTTTTGACCCGGATCCTTATTCTGCACCCTCTGGCTGATATCAGCGGCACAACCGAACGGCTGGCTGCCGGCAATCTGCGCCCGGTAACAGGGTACGACCGGTCGAGTGATGAAATCTTCCGGATTGCCACGGCGCTCTCGGTGTTTCGCGACGGGCTGGTGGAGAAAGCAGAAGTCGAGGCCGCAGCGGATGCGGAACGTGACGCCCGCCTGGCAGAGCAGACGGCGGCAGTGACGGCCATTGGCGAGGGTCTGGAGCAGCTGTCGCAGGGCGATCTGACAGCCCGGATCCACGGGGAAATGGGCGAGGGCTATACCAAGCTGCGGGATGATTTCAATGCGGCGCTGGAAAAACTGGAGGCGTCGGTCAGCAGCCTTAGCACCAGCGGCCAGTCGATTGCCGGCGGCAGCACCGAAATCTCCTCGGCCTCCCGCGATCTGTCCGAACGCTCGGAGCGAACTGCGCAGACACTGGCAGGCACGGCTGCTGCCGTGAACCAGCTCTCGGTTTCCATTGCCGGCACCGCCCAGGCCTCGGGGGAGGCGTCCGCCTCTGTTGAAGCGGCACGCGAGAATGCCAGCGCCAGTATTGAGGTGGTGAAGCGGACCTACAGCGCAATGGAAGCAATCAAGGAAAGCTCAGAAAAAATCTCACGGATCATCGGCATGATTGAGGCGATTGCCCAGCAGACCAACCTTCTGGCGCTGAATGCCGGGGTCGAGGCGGCACGTGCCGGCACTGTTGGCAAGGGCTTTGCGGTGGTGGCCTCGGAAGTGCGGACCTTGGCGCACCGGTCGAAAGAAGCTGCGACTGAAATTTCGGCTCTGGTGGATGAAGCCGGCCAGAATGTCGAACTTGGTGCGGATCTGGTTGAACAGACCCGCACGGCAATTGGTGAAATCTCCGCCTCTGTCGACAGCGCAGCAGATCTGATGAAAACTATTTCCCAGGCCTCTTCAGAGCAATCCGGCAGCCTGCAGGAGATCAATTCGGCAATGTCCAATCTTGACGATGCCACCACCCGCAATGCGGCCCTGTTCGAAGAGGTCACCTCCTCAAGCCTGGGTCTGTCCAAAGAAGCGCAGGCCATGGCCGGGGCCATCGGCGCCTTCAGGACAAATTCAGAGTCCGAGGCGGTTTCAGGTAGTCTGGAACAGGAAGATCCCTGGAGGCTGCAAGCCTGACAATCTGCGGCCTGCCGGCTGGCCGGGGTTTTGTGCCTGCCCCGTTACCTGTTGCGCAGCCTGCGCATGCCTTCGCTGGCGATGCCCTGCAGCTTTGCCCCCCAGCCATAGTGCCGGCTGGCCAGCACGGCGCCGATACCGTTATAGAAATCCAACCGGGCATGGATCTTGCCGGCAGCTTGCTTGATCTTCCTGACAACCGGAGAGCTATCCGCCAGGCCAAAGGTTCTGGCATCCGCAAGTCGCTGCTCTAAGACGGCTAGGTGCCCTTTCAGCATTCGCGCCCGGCGCTCCTGATTGGTCAGAGTGCTGATCTTCTTGGTCAGCTGGGCTGAGATGCCGACGTCTTCTTTGTAGGTCACCAGCTTCTCGGGAATATAGTGCAGGCCGTCCTCCAGCAGGGCGCGGAAGCCGAGGATCAGGTCCTCATAGGCACGGTCTTTGGGAAAGCCGCCGTATTTGCGATAGAGGTCTTTGTGCCATGCAGCAGTTGCCCCCAGGTAGAGCGAAAAGGCCGTGGCCGCATCCTCGGTGCTGAAGTCCTTGTAGAACAGGGCGCGGCGGTAGGCGTTCTCGCCGGGTTCTCCGTCCGGGCCGACGGTTTCCGCATCCGAATAGAGCAGTTTGGCGCCGGTTTCCCGGTGGCTGTCGATAACCCGCTGTGCACGGTTGGGGGCATTGCGGTCATCGCCGGCGGTCCAGATCATCAGGTCGGAGGTGGCGAGGGAGATAGCATGTTCGATATGCCGATTGACGCCCATATTGGTTTCGTTCCGCCGGGCCACAACCCTGTGCGGACCGGAATAGGTGCCGGCCAGCTGCTTGATCTTCTCAAACGTTCCGTCGGCGGAGGCATCATCCGAGATGATGATCTCGATCGGATCGCAATTCTGGTCCAGCAAGGACTGCACCGCTTCGGCGATAGTGTCTTCCTGGCAATAGGACAGCAGGATGAAACTGGCGGCGGGAGTCTGTGTCATTGCTTGTCCTTTTATTCCGCCGGCCGCCTCCTCTGTCAGAGGTCCGGACGGCAGAAGCGTTCGTCAGATGAGTTGCCAGCGGTACTGCTGATACACCGTGCTGCGGGCGCCGAACATCTCTTTCTGCCGGGCCAGGCCGGTATTCAGTTCCCGCCCCTGATCAGTGGTGGATATGCCAAAGTCAAACCATGTCCTGCCGGTAAAAACAGCGTCCAGCAAGTGGTGGACGATCATGTCGACACCGCCTTTCTGCCGGCCTGGGGCAGACGAGGCGATATATTGCACGTGCACGGTCTGGCCGCAGTCAAAGATCACCAGGGCGGAGATCATCTGATCACTGTCAAAGGCGCCGAACATCCGGACCCGATCAGGAAAACGGCCCGCAAGCAGCCGGATCTCCGCCTCGCTATGCACAGGCCGCGCATTATGCCGGTCGTCCAGAACTTGGGTAAGCAAAGCCCAGCAGGCGCTCCAATCGGTGCTTTCGCGGATTTCCAGACCGGCCTTGCGCGCCTTGCGCAGCCCGTCTTTTTTGCCGCTGCCAAAGGGCAGGCGGTGCGGTACTGCGATGGTGGCTGACACATCCGTGCGTACAACCTGCGCGCCTTGCCGGAACAGCGCATAGATGTCTTCATCGGCCGGCTGGCGGTGATAGATATAGGGGATGGCTTTGTAGTTCACTTCGGTGAACTCGGCGGGGCGCAGATAGGCGGCAAGCGCGTCAAAAACCATAAGCATGCGCTCCGCACTCATCTTGGTGCCGGAAATCACCCCGCCATAGGTCAGCCCGCCATGGGAATTCAGCGCCGTGCCATCGGCATTGGCTGGCAGCACCGCCAGCAGCTTGCCATCTTCATGGATCATCAAAGAATGATCCTGAAACCGGTCGGCGTGATAGTCCATGAACCCGCGCTGCAGCAGAAAGGTGCCGTTTTTCGACACCTTCAGGAAATCGTCCCAGTGGCTGGCGTTTTCAGCTGCGTAGCGCTGTACCTCAATCGCCACGAGTCAATCCTCAAACATGGCAACACCCACGCCGGTCGCGCCCATGTTGTTGCCGTTGTAAAACAGAAAGCTGCGGCCCTGGGTGGTGTCGATCCGTGCCGGATAACAGGTCATCTCGCCGTCCCAGGAACCTGCGGTGCCGCGCGGCAGTTCCTCGTCACTGGTCCGGGCAAAGCTAACCCCGTCAGGAGAGGTGAACCGGAAGCTGGCATATTGCTTTGACAGAGTGTCGGAGGTTGCGCGCAACTCCCATGATCCGTCCGGCAGCTGGTTCGCACGCGGGCGGCCGACGCGGTATTCCTCCGGGGCAGGGGGGATGATCCGCCGCGCGGTTGCGTTGTCAAAGCGCACGCCGTCTTCGCTGGTCAGCGTCCAGCAGTCATATTGCGGGAACAGCCGGCCGCCGATGTCCTGCCAGCCAAAGCCGCGGGATATCCAAGCCCGGTAGGAGCCATCGGGAAGCGTGGCGATAGAATGAAGCGCACCGATGAAGGCACCTTCGGGGCAGCGGTCGATGACCGGTGTCTGCTGCACCCGTTCGAAACTGTCGCCCCGGTCGCGGCTGATGGCCAGCCCGCTGAAGGCCAGGAACTTGGCTTTTTCCACCAGCTGAAACCCGACATAGTACAGCCGCAGCTCATCCTCTGCGACCTCCAGCACATCACCCAGGATCATGCCGTTGTCATCGAACATGCCTGGCGCCCCCAGCCCGATCGCCGGCTGTTCGGACACAGCCTTGACCTGCAGGGGGTCGGAGGCATCGACGTCCACCCAGCCAATCCGGCTGATCCCCTGATCATCCCGCATCCCTCCGAACAGACGGATGGTGTCCGCGTCCCGCTGCCAGGGGCAAGGTGTCATAAAGGAATGCCTAGCCCAGTCCTGGCTTCCGTCCGGGGCAAATACCAGCCCTTTCTTAACCCAGCCCATCTTACTGTTTGATCCGGAAATAGCGGTAGGAGGAAACTTTTGCAGGCTCGGCCGGGTTGCCGTTCAGGATCTGGCCCGGTGTGTCAAAGCTCTTGTTCACGGCGGCGGCCATGCCGACAAAGCTGTCCTCACCGATTTTCACGTTGTCCGCAAAGGTCGCATTGACCCCGACAAAGCTGCGTGCGCCGATATCGCAATAGCCCGAGACCACCACATGCGACGCCAGGAAACAGTGCTCGCGGATCCGGGTCTGGTGGCCGATATGGTTGCCCGACCACAGGACGCAGCCGCTTTCGATTTTGACGCCGTGCTGCACAACGTTGTTTTCAAAGATGAAAACATTGTCGCCCAGCTCTGCTGTGCGCCAAACCATGGCATGGGGGCTGATGAAGTTGGCCAGCGTGTAACCCTTGCTGCGGGCGATCTCGATCAGCCGTGCGCGGATCCGGTTCAGTTTGGTGGAGGTCACCGCCACATGCGCTTCAACCTCGGAGGCGGGGAACATGGTTTCCACGGTTTCCAGCGCGACCACAGGTAGGCCGAATTTCTCATCCTCGGTCAGAAACTCTGCCTCCACCGCAAAACCCGCGACCTCATAGTCGCTATCGACGGTAAAGTATTCATAGGCGATGTCGGCGAATTCACCCGCACCGATGATCAGTAGCTTTTTGCTCATGGGAGGGACGTTGTCCTTGATTGAGGCGGCGCTGTCGGCCGGCGCTGCTTGCTGGTCCGGTTCAGATATGCATATACACAAGGGACATTCAAATGCGAAGGCGGTTTCCGTGCCTCTGACTGACTGCAAAATCATTGACTTGCCCAAGATAACAGACGTGCGGGGCAACCTGACCTTTGTTGAGGGCGGCAACCATATCCCCTTTGATATCAAACGGGTATATTACCTGTATGACGTGCCGGGTGGGGCCGACCGCGGGGAGCACGCGCATAAGGCGCTGCATCAGTTCATAATCTGCATGTCGGGCAGTTTCGATATCCTGCTGGACGACGGCTTTGCGACCAAGCGTTTCCACCTGAACCGCTCCTACTACGGGCTGTATGTTTGCCCGATGATGTGGCGCTACCTCGACAATTTCTCCTCCGGGGCGGTTTGCATGGTGCTGACCTCCGAAGTTTATGACGAAGCGGATTACATCCGCGACTATGATGAATTCAAAGCTGCGGCAGGTGCAGCGTGAAGGTTCCTTTCCTAGATATTGCGGGCGCCCATGCCGAAATCCAGGACCAGCTGGAGGCAGCTGTGCTGCGGGTCACGCGCTCGGGCTACTTTATTCTAGGTCCCGAAGTGGAGGCGTTTGAAGCGGATTTCGCCCGCTATACCGGTGCGCCGCGCTGCCTGGGCACTGGAAACGGCCTGGACGCGCTGATCCTTGCGCTGAAGGCAATGGGGATCGGCTCGGGCGATGAAGTGATCGTGCCCGCGAACACATATATCGCGACCTGGCTGGCAGTCAGCTTTTGCGGCGCAACCATCGTTCCGGTGGAACCGCTGGAAGCCACCCACAACATCGGCCCGGAGGCGGTGGCTGCTGCCATCACGTCCCGCACCAAGGCAATCATTCCGGTTCATCTTTATGGCCAGCCTGCCGACATGGATCCGCTGATTGAGCTGGCCGGACAGCACGGGCTGCACCTTCTGGAGGACGCCGCCCAAGCGCATGGCGCCAAATACAAAGGCAAGCGGATCGGCAGCTTCGGCGAGGCCGCTTGCTGGAGCTTTTACCCGGGTAAGAACCTGGGTGCGCTTGGGGATGGCGGCGGGTTTACCACCACCTCGCCGGAGCTGGCAGAGCGAGTCTCGATGCTGCGCAACTATGGCTCGGCGGTTAAATACGAGCATGAGCTGGCTGGCCAGAACAGCCGTTTGGATCCGATGCAGGCAGCGGCGCTGCAAGTGAAACTGCAAGTGCTTGATGATTGGAACACCCGCCGCCAGGCCATCGCCGCCCGTTACCTGGAGGCACTGTCTGCGGCGGGACTGGTACTGCCTGCGGTGCCGGAATGGGCGGACCCGGTCTGGCATCTCTTTGTGGTGCGCCATCCGGACAGGGATGCTTTCCGCACCCGGCTGGAGGCTGCAGGAGTCGGCACTGTCATCCACTACCCCAAACCGCCGCATCTGCAGAACGCCTATGCCGGGCTTGGCTATGGCAAGGGTGCGTTCCCTGTTTCTGAGACGTTGGCTGCGCAGGTGATCAGCCTGCCGATCGGGCCTGCTCAGACTGAAGCGCAGACCGAATATGTAGTCGAGCAGGTGCTGAAACTGGCGTGACCGGCGCGGCCGGGTTATCTGATTCCTCGCGCATTGGAGCTGCCAGCCGGCTAGGATTGCGGACGGGAGAGCTGGTTATCGCATCAAATGGCAGCCGAAACTGACTATTGCAAAGCCAGCAGTTGGATCATTGCCTGCGTTTGGAAGGCAGCTGCGTGGAAATTGTATTGCGAAATCGGGGCCGTCACTTGTAAAATGTCGCATGACAATTTGGCATCCTGATCCCTCCGCCTTGACCTCCCCCCTGCATGCGAGCCTTGCGCTGGCCATTGCCAAGGCAATCTCAGACGGCAAGCTGCCGAAGGGGACGCAGCTGCCGACTCATCGCAAAATGGCTGATGATCTCGGCCTCAGTGTCCACACCGTCAGCAAGGCATATGAAAGTTTGCGGCGGCAAAGGCTGATTGACGGCCAGGTCGGCCGGGGCAGCTACGTTCTGGATCCTGACAAGTCCAACGATCAGCCGTTTCAGCTGAGCTCTGAGCGCGGCGGCGGTTTCGACTTGTCGATTTCACGCCCGGCATTCTCGCAGCAGCACGCTGAGCGGTTCGAACAAGCGCTGAGGAAGCTGCCGGAGGGGTTGGATCCGAGCTACTATCTGTCCTGCCGCCCGAACATCGGTCATGACGCCCATCGTGCCGCGGGGTCGCAATGGCTGCGGCACTGCGGTTTGGACGTGCCGCCGGAGCGGATCATTATGACCAATGGGGTCAGTCATGGCATGTCAGCGGCGCTGTCGGCGCTGACCCGGCCAGGCGACACGGTGGTATCAGACAAGGTCACGCATCATTTGCTGGTTTCGGGGTGTTCTTATTTGGGTTTGAACCTTGCGGGCGTTGATGTGGATGCGGATGGTATCCTCCCGGATGCGCTTGAGCGGTATTGCCAGGAAAACAATCCTAAAGTGTTGTTTTTGCTTCCGTCCTTGGCCAATACGACGGCGGGCATGATGCCTGAGGAACGCCGCCGTGCGTTGGTGGGGGTTGCCCGCAAACATGATCTGCACATCATCGAAAACGATGCCTTTGGTCCGGTGGCCGAGGGGCGTCCGGTGGCGGTTACTGCCCTCGCGCCGGAGCGTTCAATCTACTTGACCACCTTTACCAAATGCACAGTGTCAGGGTTGCGCGCAGGTTACATGGCAGCGCCGGAGCATCTGCTGCCGGCATTGACCGGGCGGATTGTCGTGTTCGGTTGGATGGCCACGCCGCTGATGTGCGAACTGGCCACCCGCTGGGTGCTGGACGGCACCGCGTTGGAACTGGCGCAGTGGCAGCGGTCTGCGCTGGCCGAGCGCCATGGCATCGCCGCTGAGGTGTTGAAAGACTGGCACTGGCAGGGCCACCCTTCGGCATTGCATCTATGGCTGCCGCTGCCCAAGGGCTGGAGCACCAGCAGTTTCGTGTCTTACGCACGTGAGTTGAAAGTCGCGGTGGCGCCGGATGCGCCGTTCCTGCCCCCCAAGACGCCGCCGCAGAATGCTGTGCGTCTGTCGCTTGGCAGCATCCAGGATCTGGGGCGTTTCAGGCAAGCCTTGGAGCTGATCGCCGTAATGCTGGGCCGCCCGCCGGAGGGGGTTGCGCCTTTCACATACTGATTGTCCTGCAACAATAAAAAAATTGACATGCAGTACAATTCCTCTCAAACCTGCCGCAGCGGTGCGCAGGCACCGGTGAGACTTGGGAGGAAATCATGGCTCAGACAGTCAAAATCACTTTCGCGGCCCTGGCGGCGGCGGGGATTACCCTGGCAGGCAGCGCGGCGCAGGCGGACACCTGGCGCTATGCCTTTGAGGAGGCGATGACCGATGTGCAGGGCGTCTATGCGCAGAAATTCAAGGCAGAGATCGAGGCGAACTCGGATCACGAGATCCAGCTGTTCCCCTATGGCACATTGGGCGAATCCGCCGACATCATGGAGCAGACTCAGGACGGCATTCTGCAGTTCGTAGACCAATCACCGGGTTTTACCGGCTCGCTGATCCCAGAGGCGCAGGTGTTCTTTGTACCCTATCTGCTGCCGACCGATCAGGACCACCTGGCGCGCTTTTACAAGGAAAGCAAGGCGATCAACGGCATGTTCAAGCCGCTCTATGCCGATCAGGGGCTGGAGCTGCTGAACATGTTTCCCGAGGGCGAAGTGGCGATGACCACCAAGACTCCGGTGGCCACCTGCGCCGATCTGGACGAGGTGAAATTCCGGGTGATGACCAACCCGCTGCTGGTCGAAAGCTACAAGGCCTTTGGCGCCACCCCGACGCCGCTGCCCTGGGGCGAGGTTTACGGCGGGCTGCAGACCAATGTGATCCAGGGGCAGGAGAACCCGACGTTCTTCCTGTATTCGACCAAGATCTATGAGGTCACCGATTACATCACCTATGCGGGCCACAACAACTTCACCACCGCGGTGATGGCCAACAAGGATTTCTATAACGGCCTGAGCCCCGAGGATCAGCAGCTGGTGCAGAACGCGGCGCAGGCCGCCTATGACCACACCGTGGTTTACCAGCAGCAGGCCGCAGAAACCGAGCTGGCCAAGATCATGGAGGCCAAGCCTGAGATGAATGTGACGGTGCTGACCAACGAACAGCGCAGCTGCTTCAAGGAGGCGGCGGCAGAGGTTGAGGCCAAGTTCATCGAGATGACCGGCGACAGCGGCGCCGCGATCCTGGAACAGATGAAGGCAGACCTGGCGGCCACCGCCAACTGACGTCTGCGATGCAACTGCTGCTGAGCGGGTGCCGCCCGCTCAGCCAGCCGCAGACCTTGGGAGGAAGGAATGCACCAGACACATGAGTCCGCGCTGCCCGGCTTCCTGGGCGTGATCGACAGCGCCATCAGCCGCACGGAGTCGTTCCTGCTGGCCGCCGGCGTGCTGCTGATGGCGGCCAATACCGTGGCCAATGTGGTGGGGCGGTTCGTGCTGGGCAATTCCATCTTCTTCACCGAAGAGCTGAACCGGATCCTGATCATCCTGATCACCTTTGCCGGCATCAGCTATGCGGCGCGCAATGCCCGTCATATCCGGATGTCGGCGATCTATGACCTGCTACCGCCGCATCTGCGAAAGGTGATGGTGGTGGTGATTTCGGTGATCACCGCCGGGTTCATGTTCCTGCTGTGCTTTTACGCGGTGAAATACATCGGCTCGCAGGCGTCGCGCGGAAGGGTGCTGCCGGCGTTGCAAATCCCGGTCTGGGTGATCCTGGTCTGGGTGCCTGCGGGGTTCTTCATGACCGGTGCCCAGTACCTGCTGACCGCGGTGCGCAACCTGACGTCCTCCGGCATCTATCTCTCGACCCATGTGCAAGAGGGGTACGAGGACGCGGAAGAAATCGAAATCTGAGGGCGGACCCATGGCTGCAACTATTTTCCTGACCATGATTGTCCTGCTGCTGCTGGGCTTTCCGATGATGATCCCGCTGATTGCCGGCGCTTTCATCGGCTTCTTGATGCTGTTCGGCGATCTGGCCCGGACCGAAACCATGGTGCAGCAGATGATGGCCGGTATCCGGCCCGCCTCGCTGATTGCGGTGCCGATGTTCATCTTTGCCGCCGACATCATGACCCGGGGCCAGTCGGCCGGGCGGCTGATCAATGTGGTGATGGCCTATATCGGCCATATCCGCGGCGGGCTGGCGATTTCCACCGCTGCCGCTTGCACCATGTTCGGCGCCGTTTCCGGCTCGACACAGGCAACCGTTGTGGCCATCGGTTCGCCGCTGCGCCCGCGGATGCTGCAGGCGGGCTACAAGGACAGCTTTGTGCTGGCGCTGATCGTCAACGCCAGCGACATCGCCTTTCTCATCCCGCCCTCCATCGGCATGATCATTTATGGCGTGGTGTCCAGCACCTCGATTGCCGAGCTGTTCATTGCGGGCATCGGTCCCGGCCTGCTGATCCTGCTGCTGTTTTCGGCCTATGCCTATATCTATGCGGTGCGTAACAACGTGCCGACCGAGCCCAAGGCGACCTGGCGCCAGCGGTTTCAGACCATGCGGCAGGCGCTTTGGCCGATGGGGTTTCCGGTGATCATCATCGGCGGCATCTATGGCGGCGTCTTCAGCCCGACCGAGGCGGCGGCGGCCTGCGTTCTATATGCGCTGATCCTGGAGGTCGCCGTGTTCCGCTCGATGTCGCTGGCGGATGTCTATGAAACCGCAAAATCCACCGGGCTGGTCACCGCAATCGTGTTCATTCTGGTGGGGGCAGGGGCTGCGTTTTCCTGGGTTATCTCATTCGCGCAGGTGCCACAGCAGATCCTTGGCGCCATCGGCATTGCCGAGATGGGCGCCATCGGGGTGCTGTTCGTGATCTCCATCGCGTTTTTCATCGGCTGCATGTTTGTCGATCCCATCGTGGTGATCCTGGTGCTGGTGCCGGTTTTTGCGCCGGTGGTGAAATCGGTGGGGCTGGACCCGGTTCTGGTTGGCACAATCATCACCCTGCAGGTGGCTATCGGATCGGCCACGCCGCCCTTTGGCTGCGATATCTTCACCGCGATTGCCGTGTTCAAACGCCCCTATGCCGAGGTGGTTCGCGGTACGCCGCCCTTCATCCTGATGCTGCTGGGGGTGTCGGTGGCGCTGATCTTCTTCCCGCAGATTGCGCTGTTTCTGCGCGACCTGGCCTTTGCCAAATAAGGAGGCGCGGCGATGTTCACATCCATTCTGGTGCCCTTTGACGGCTCGCAAGGGGCGGAGGCCGCGCTGGCCAAGGCGGCGGAGCTGGCGCAGCTGAGCGGGGCTGGGCTGACGCTGCTGACGGTCTATCGCCACCACTCGCTGCTGGAGGCGTCGATGCATGTGGTGCGCCCGGATCAGCCGGAGGACCTGGACGAGATCATGCGCGGCCACGCCCGCGAGGTGGCCGAGCGCGGCAAGGTGCTGGCGGCAGAGGGCGGCGTTTCAAAACCCCGCGCCTTTGTCAAAGCCGGGCCGGTGGCGCGTACCATCACGGGGTTTGCCAGGGAGCATGGGCAGGACCTGATCGTGATCGGCAGCCGGGGTCTTGGCTCGCTCGAAGGGGTGCTGCTGGGGAGTGTCTCTCACAAGGTAACGAGCCTGGCCGAAACCCCGGTTCTAGTTGTTTAGGAAGGCAGAAAATGGCCTTTGATATCCATGCCACGCCCTCGCGGGTTCCGGCCCGGCTGGACGACCGCCCGGTGCCCAAGCGGATCGCGCTGGTGGCGCTGGCGACCGACCACACGTCCGAGCGCGACTTTGCCCGGATCTGCGACCCGGACCGGGTGGGCGTCTATGTGAACCGGATCGCATTCGAGAACCCGACCACCCGGGAAACGCTGCTGAAGACCGGACCGAGGCTGACTGAAGCCGCGGCGCAGATCCTGCCGGAGGAGGCGGTGGATGTGGTGGCCTATGGCTGCACCGCGGCTTCCATCGTTTTGGGCAATGATGCGGTCGCCCGCTATCTGAACACGGCCAAGCCGGGCGCGCCTTGCGTCACCCCAAGCTCTGCCGCCTTTGATGCGTTTGCCGCACTTGGGGCCGGGCGGGTGTCGCTGTTGACACCCTACAGCCCGGCGGTCACCGATGAGATGGCGCAGTATTTTGCGGCGCATGGCCCAGCGGTGGTCAGTGCCGCCTGTTTCGGGCTGACCGACGACCGCCAGATGGCGCGGCTTTCCGAGGACAGCATCATTGAGGCCGGGATTGCCGCCTGTGATTCATCAGCCGATGCGCTTTTCCTGTCTTGCACCGCGCTGCGGGCGGCTGTCTGCATTGAGCGGATCGAGGACCACCTGGGCAAGCCGGTTGTCAGCTCCAACCAGGCAATGGTCTGGCGCTGCCTGCGCCTGGCCGGGATCACGGATCCGGTGCCGGGCTACGGCAGGCTTTTTGAACTCTAAATAGGTTAAACAGATCCAATGACTGACAAAATCACCCTTCAGGACAGCTATCAGGCCCGGGCGCGGATCGGCGGGAAAATCCGGCAGACGGCACTGGTATCTTCGCCTTCTCTCAGCGCGCTTTGCGGCGGAGAGGTTTCGTTGAAACTGGAAAGCACCCAGATCACCGGCAGTTTCAAACTGCGCGGCGCCACCAACGCGGTCTTGTCGCTGACCGATGCACAGCGCGCGGCGGGGGTTGTTGGCGTCTCCACCGGCAACCACGGGCGCGGGCTGGCCTATGCGGCGGCGCAGGCCGGTGTGCGCTGCATCATCTGCATGTCGGAGCTGGTGCCGCAAAACAAGATCGAGGGCATCAAATCCCACGGCGCCGAAGTGCGCATTGCGGGCCGCTCGCAGGACGATGCCCAGGTTGAGGTCGACAGGCTGGTGGCGGACGGCATGACCATGCTGCCGCCCTTTGACCACCGCGACATCATCGCGGGCCAAAGCACCGTGGCGCTGGAAATGCTGGAACAGGCGCCGGATCTGGACACTGTGCTGGTTCCGCTGTCCGGCGGCGGGCTGATTTCCGGCGTGGCGATGGTGATGAAAGCCGCAAATCCGGCGGCCCGTGTTATCGGCATCTCGATGGAACGCGGCGCGGCGATGTATGAATGCCTGCAGGCCGGCAAACCGGTCCTGGTAGAAGAAAAAGCCACGCTTGCGGATTCTCTGGGCGGCGGCATCGGGCTGGATAATGCCTATACCTTTGAAATGACCAGGGCTTTGGTCGATGATGTGGTGCTGGTTTCCGAGACGGAAATTGCCGCCGCCATCCGCCACGCGTATTTCGAAGAACGCCAGGTGATCGAAGGTTCCGGCAGCGTTGGCATCGCTGCCCTGCTGGCGGGCAAGATCGAAAATCTGGGCCGTTGCGTCTCATTGGTCAGTGGTCAGAACATCGACATGGCGCTGCACAAACGCATCATCAACGGAGAAGATGTCGACGTGGCGGCCGAATCCAAGGGGGGCGCAGATGCCTGACATCAAGATCCTGACTGAGACGGAGCTGCGCGATCTGGTGCCGCTGGACGGCGATGCAGTGGATTGCATTGAGCAGGGCTTTACCACGCTGGCCGGGGGCAGGGTGGTGATGCCGCCGATCATGACGCTGCCTGTGCCGGATCATAACGGCGAGGTCTGCGTCAAAACCGCCTATGTGCCGGGGATCGACAGCTTTGCGATGAAGATGAGCCCGGGGTTTTTCGATAACCCCAAGCTTGGGCTGCCCAGCACCACGGGACTGATGGTGGTGTTTTCCAGCAAGACTGGCCTTTTGGAGGCGCTGCTTTTGGACAATGGCTACCTTACCGACGTGCGTACCGCCGCCGCCGGGGCGGTTGCGGCGCGCCATTTGGCGCGGGAGGATGCCGCGCGTGTGTGCATCATTGGCGCGGGCGTGCAGGCAAAGATGCAGCTGAAGGCCATGACCCTGGTGCGCGCAATCAAAAGCGCCGTCATCTGGGCGCGGGACAGCACCAGGGCTGAGGCCGCTGCTGCAAGCCTGCGCGAAGAGCTTGGGCTGGAAATCTCGGCCAGCTCGGACAGCGGAGAGGCAGTATTGTCAGCTGACATTGTGGTCACCACCACCCCCGCTGCTGACCCCGTGATCCAAGCGGAGTGGCTGCGGCCTGGCCAATTGGTCATCGCCATGGGGTCGGATCAGGAGCACAAGTGTGAATTGAACCCCGCTTGCCTGGCCAAGGCAGACTTATACGTGCCTGACAGCCAGGCGCAGTGTGCCGTCAAGGGCGAGCTGCGCAGTGCCATCGGGGCGGGGCTGATCGCAAATGACCGCAGTTTCACCGAACTGGGAGATGTCACTTCAGGCAAGGCCGACGGGCGCCAGGCGGACAGTGATCTGATCATTGCCGACCTGACCGGCACCGGCGTTCAGGACACCGCCATCGCAACTCTTGCAGGCTCCCGCGCAGATGCGGCGGGGGCAGGCGCCACTTTCACCAGCTGATCAACCAGGAACAACGCATATGGCAGACCCCAAGCTGTATTTCTCCCGCTCCGAATACCAGGCGCGTATAGACAAAACCCGGTCCGAGATGGCCCGCCGCGGCATCGACCTTCTGATCGTCACGGATCCTTCGAACATGAACTGGCTGACCGGCTATGACGGCTGGTCCTTCTATGTCCATCAATGCGTCGTGCTGAGCCTTGAGGGTGAGCCGCTCTGGTACGGCCGCGGCCAGGATGCCAATGGCGCTTTGCGCACCTGCTTCATGGCCCCCGCCAGTATCATTGGCTATCCGGACCATTACGTGCAATCGACTGACCGCCACCCGATGGATTACCTGTCGGCGCAGCTGGCGGATCGCGGGCTGGACGGCGGCACTATCGGCGTTGAAATGGACAACTACTATTTTACCGCAGCTGCCTATGCCTCCCTGCAGGCGCATCTGCCGAATGCCCGTTTTGCCAACACCAACGCGCTGGTCAACTGGCAGCGCGCGGTGAAATCCGAGGCTGAACTCGCCTATATGCGCCAGGCCGGCAAGATCGTCGAGCGCATGCATCAGCGGATTTTCGACAAGGTTGAGCCAGGGATGCGCAAATGCGATCTGGTGGCAGATATCTATGACGCCGCCCTGCGTTATGACGAGGGTCTGGGCTTTGGCGGCGACTATCCCGCCATCGTGCCGCTGCTGCCGTCAGGACCGGATGCAGCCGCGCCGCATCTGACCTGGGACGATCTGCCGATGAAATCCGGCGAGGGTACTTTCTTTGAAATCGCAGGTGTTGTGCACCGCTACCACTGCCCGTTGTCGCGCACGGTGTTTCTAGGCAAGCCGACACAGACCTTTCTTGACGCGGAAAAGGCGGTGCTGGAAGGCATGGAAGCGGGTCTGGAAATGGCAAAAACCGGCAATACTTGCGAGGACATTGCCAAGGCGTTCTTCAAGGTGCTGAAGAAATACGGCATCGAAAAGGATAACCGCACCGGCTATCCGATCGGCGTCAGCTACCCGCCGGACTGGGGCGAGCGCACCATGTCGCTGCGTCCTGGCGACACCACCGTTCTGGAAGAAAACATGACCTTCCACTTCATGACCGGCCTCTGGATGGAGGACTGGGGTTTCGAGATCACTGAAAGCATCCGCATCGGGGTGGACGGGCCGGAGTGCCTGTCGGATGTGCCGCGCAAAATGTTCGTGAAGGACTGACCCATGAAGGCAAACCCGATTTCCCCCACCATCGCGCTGGATCAGGACGGCGTGCATCACGGATTTCTGAAACTGCCCTACAGCCGGGATGACTCGGCCTGGGGATCCGTGATGATCCCGCTGACGGTGATCAAGAACGGCGAGGGGCCGACGGCGCTGCTGACTGGCGCCAACCACGGCGACGAGTATGAAGGCCCGATTGCCCTGCACGAGCTGGCTGCCACGACGGCGGCAGAGGATGTGACCGGGCGGCTGATCATTGTGCCGGCCTTCAACTATCCGGCATTCCGGGTCGGCACCCGCACCTCGCCGATCGACAAGGGCAATATGAACCGGTCGTTCCCTGGCCGCCCCGACGGCACCGTGACCGAGAAGATCGCCGATTATTTCCAGCGCACGCTTTTGCCGATGGCGGATCTGGCGGTGGACTTCCACTCTGGCGGCAAAACGCTGGATTTCGTGCCTTTTGCCGCGGCGCATATCCTGGAGGACAAGGCTGCGCAGGAGGCCTGCTTTGCCGCGATGAAGGCGTTCAACGCGCCTTATTCGGTGGAGCTTTTGGAGATCGACAGCGGCGGCATGTATGACACCGCGGTCGAGGAAATGGGCAAGGTTCTGGTCACCACGGAGCTGGGCGGCGGCGGGTCGTCCTCTGCGCGCAGCAATGCCATCGCCAAGAAGGGGCTGCGCAATGTGCTGATCCACTTCGGCATCCTGCAGGGGGAGATGCAGCTGGAAGAGACCGTGAACCTGACGATGCCGGATGACGATTGCTTCCTGTTCAGCGAAGGCGACGGTCTTTATGAGATGATGGCCGATTTGGGCGAAACAGTTGCCAAGGGGGATCTCGTGGCCCGTGTCTGGCCGCTGGACCGCACCGGCCAGCCGCCGGTGGAGTACTGCGCCCGCCGCGCAGGGCTGGTGATCAGCCGCCATTTCCCCGGCCTGATCAAATCCGGTGACTGTGTGGCAGTTGTCGGCGTCACCGGCGCCTGATAGGGCAAGCCTATGCAACTGGACCAGCGCGATCTCGACATTCTGCGCGTGCTCTCAACCGAGGGCCGCATCACCAAGGCCGCGCTGGCCGACCGGATCGGCCTGTCGCCGACCCCCTGCTGGGACCGGCTGAAAAAGCTGGAACAGGCCGGTCTGATCGAGGGCTACGGCGCCCGCATCAACCTCAAGAAACTGGCGCCGCATCTGACTGTGTTTGTCGCCGCTGAGATTGCTGACCACACCGCTGCCAGTTTCCATGCGTTTGAAACGGCGATGCAGCGCTATGACGAGGTCACCGCCTGCTGGGCGCTGGCAGGCGGCTTTGACTATCTGCTGCAGATAGTCACCCGCGACATCGATGCTTACCAGCGGCTGATTGATGAGATGCTGGACGCCCGCATCGGACTTTCCCGCTATTTCACCTATGTTGTGACCAAACCTGTAAAAGGGGCTGGCGCACCGCCTCTGGATGTTCTGCTGCGGCAGGACTGAAACGGCAGTTTCAGGTGGAATCCGGTCGTATGCAGACCCAAACAGCTTGCGGGCAGCAGGTTAGGCTGGGTGTCAGAGGAGTGGAGGAGGCTGCGGCATGGGCACGTTTTCGGGGCAAAATATTCTGATAACAGGCGGCGGAAGCGGGATCGGGCAGGCAATTGCCCGTCGGCTTGCAGATGCCGGTGCCAAACTGGCCATTGCGGACCGCAACGCGGGCACAGCCGAAGCCACGGCTTCCGAATTGCGCGATGCAGGCGCCGAAGCCTTGGCGATTGAGGCTGATATCAGCCGCGAAGCCGACGTCGAGGCGATGTTCGCCGCCGTTCAGCAATTTGGTGGCACACTGCACGGAATGGCGCATTGCGCCGGGATCGGTGTGGAAAAAACCATCCTCGACACCTCGCTGGATGATTGGAACCGGCTGATCGGCATCAACTTGACCGGGACATTCCTGTGCGCGCGCGGTGCGGCGCGGATGATGGCTGGTCAAGGCTATGGCCGCATCCTGCTGATGGGCTCCGCCGCCGGTGAACGCGGAGGAACCGGGCGCTCTGCTTACGGGGCCAGCAAGGGGGGCGTTCATGCATTGACCCGGGTTATGGCGGTCGAGCTGGCCGAACTAGGGATCACGGTCAATGCCATGGCACCCGGCGCCATTGAGACCGAGCTAGTCAGCCGCATGCATGACGCGGAGACCAGAACCGCCTATTGCAGCGGTATTCCTGCCAACCGCTACGGAGCCCCGGATGAAGTTGGTGCTGCGGCGGAGTTCCTCCTGAGTTCCGGGGCTGCTTACGTCAGCGGAGTTGTGCTGCCGATCGATGGCGGCTTCATGGGAGCCGGCGTCATCAAGCGGCAGATGAACCCGTCCGGCGGGTGATATCTTCAAATCAAGCTGGTTGGCGCAGAAGCCAGCTGTTTCTTCTGCTGTTTCAGGAAACTTCAGACACTTCGTCTGTCAGCATCAGACAAGCTCTCCTGTAAAGCACAGGAGAACTTCCATGACAGAGACTGCTCTCTCTGCCCGCGCGGACATTGCGGACAAGGCGTTAGTTCGTTCATTTTCCTACATAAATGGAAAGTGGTGCGCCGCGGCAAGCAGCGAAACCTTCCCGGTCAGCGATCCGGCGGATGGTGCTGAACTTGGCCGCGTCGCCAGCCTGTCTGCAGAAGAATCCTGTGCCGCTGTGGACGCGGCGCAGGCAGCTTTCCCGGCCTGGGCAGGTCTTTTGCCGCAGCAGCGCGCCGCAATCCTGCGGCGCTGGTATGAGTTGCAGCTGGAACACAAGGAAGACCTTGCCCGCATCATGGTGCTGGAACAAGGCAAGCCCCTTTCCGAGGCGCGCGGCGAGATAGACTATGGCGCCGCCTTTGTGGAATTCTACGCCGAAGAGGCCAAACGCCCAAACATCGAAGGCGTGACCAGCCATTTGCCCGACGCCGAAGTAGAACTGTGGCGTGAGCCGGTGGGCGTGGCGGCGTTGATCACGCCCTGGAACTTCCCCTCTGCCATGCTGACCCGCAAAGCAGCGGCGGCGCTGGCGGCGGGCTGCACCGTGGTGGCGCATCCTTCGGGTGAGACCCCGTTCAGCGCGCTGGCGTTGGCGGAGCTGGCCGAGCGTGCAGGCGTCCCTGCAGGCGTGTTCAACGTGGTGACTGGCCATGCCCCCGCCATCGTCGAACCCTGGACCCGCGACACAAGGGTGCGGGCGCTATCCTTCACCGGCTCCACCAATACCGGCAAGCTTCTGTACCGCCAGTCGGCCGACACTGTGAAGCGGCTGGTGATGGAGCTGGGCGGCCATGCACCGGTGATCGTGTTCAAAGGCTGTAATCTGGACAAGGCGGTGGATGAAGCGATCAAGGCGAAATTCGCCACCTCCGGTCAGGACTGCCTGGGCGCCAACCGGATCTTTGTCGAACGCCCGGTCTATGCGGAGTTCTGCGCGAAGTTCATTGAGGCTGCCAAGGCACTGAGCATCGGCAAGGGTATGGATGACTGCGATCTCGGGCCGCTGATGAACGAAAAGGCGCTGCAAAAGCAGGAGCAGCATGTGGCGGATGCGCTGGCCAAGGGCGCAACACTGGCTTGCGGCGGCAAGCGCCACCCACTTGGGCCGTTGTTTTATGAACCCACCGTGCTGACCGATGTTCCCGCAGATGCGCTGATCATGTCCGAGGAAACCTTTGGCCCGGTTGCGCCCGTCACCCCTTTCGATACCGAGGAAGAAGTGGTGGCCCGGGCCAATGACAGCGAGTACGGGCTGGTGGCCTATCTCCACAGCCACGACCCGCGCCGGATCTACCGCCTCAGCCGGGCGCTGCAGTACGGCATGGTTGCTGTGAACCGCACCAAAGTCACCGGCGCGCCGATCCCCTTTGGCGGCACCAAGCAATCCGGCCTTGGCCGCGAAGGTGCCCGTCTGGGCATGGAAGAATTCACCGAAATCAAGTACATATGCCGCGACTGGGCCTGAGCCCCGCAGGCAAGAGAGAGGAAGAACGATGCTGAAGAACGACCAACTCGACCAGTGGGACCGCGAGAATTTTTTCCACCCCTCGACTCATCTGGCCCAGCATGCCCGCGGGGAAAGCCCGAACCGGGTGATCAAGACCGCATCCGGTGTCTTCATCGAAGACCGCGACGGCAACAAGCTGCTGGATGCCTTTGCCGGTCTTTATTGCGTGAACGTGGGCTATGGCCGCCAGGAAATCGCCGAGGCGATCGGGGATCAGGCCAAAGAACTTGCCTATTATCATTCCTATGTAGGCCACGGTACCGAAGCCTCGATCACATTGTCCAAGATGATCCTGGACCGGGCGCCTGCGAACATGTCCAAGGTCTATTTCGGCCTCGGCGGTTCGGACGCCAATGAAACCAACGTCAAGCTGATTTGGTACTACAACAACATCCTGGGCCGCCCGGAAAAGAAAAAGATCATCTCCCGCTGGCGCGGCTATCACGGCTCGGGGCTGGTCACCGGCTCATTGACCGGGCTGGAGCTGTTCCATAAGAAGTTCGACCTGCCAATCGAACAGGTGATCCACACCGAGGCGCCGTATTATTTCCGCCGCAACAACCTGGACCAGACCGAGGAGCAGTTCGTCGCCCATTGCGCCGCCGAACTGGAGGCACTGATCGAGCATGAGGGCGCAGATACAATCGCTGCCTTCATCGGTGAGCCGGTTCTGGGCACCGGCGGCATCGTACCGCCGCCCGCAGGCTACTGGGCCGCCATTCAGGCGGTGCTCAAGAAGCACGACATCCTGCTGGTTGCGGATGAGGTTGTCACCGGCTTTGGCCGTCTCGGCAGCATGTTCGGTTCGGATCACTATGGTATCGAGGCTGATATCATCACCATCGCCAAGGGCCTCACTTCGGCTTATGCGCCGCTGTCCGGCTCCATCATTTCGGACAAGGTCTGGAAGGTGCTGGAACAGGGCACCGATGAAAACGGCCCGATCGGCCACGGCTGGACCTATTCGGCGCACCCGATCGGTGCGGCAGCGGGTGTTGCCAACCTCAAGCTGATCGATGAGCTGAACCTGGTGCAGAACGCAGGCGAGACCGGCGCCTATCTGAACGCCACCATGGCAGAGGCACTGTCCGGTCACGCCAATGTGGGCGACGTGCGCGGCGAGGGAATGCTGTGTGCCGTGGAATTTGTGAAGGACAAGGGCAGCCGCACTTTCTTTGATTCAGCAGACAAGATCGGACCGCAGATCTCGGCCAAACTGCTGGAGCAGGACAAGGTCATCGCCCGCGCCATGCCGCAGGGGGATATCCTGGGCTTTGCGCCGCCGTTCTGTCTCAGCCGCGCGGAAGCTGATCAGGTGGTGGCAGCCGCGCTGCGGGCTGTACAAGCTGTGTTGGGATGAAGTTGCCTCCGAGCCTGCAGCAGCTCAAACACGTAAATGGTTCGATTGCCCGCTGTTTCTGTAACCATGGGATTTGCGGTGCCGGCTTCATCTGATGAATAGAGGTGGTGGCTCTGGCCGGGTTGATGCGAATTCATCAGTCGGCTTGGTCGTAAAGCTGGAGGCCATGACCTTGACGGTTCATACGGAGAAGCCGAGTTGATCGAATGAAGGATATGTACGTCGAACTGCATGAGCCTCCCCCA
>NZ_JAKFZM010000120.1:0-1230 GCF_021654205.1 Leisingera sp. MMG026
GCGACCTTGGCGCGCACCGCCGCTTCCACATCCGCATTGCCGTCTTCACCGTTGGCGGCCAGCCCGTCGATCACCTCGATGATCAGATCGGCAATCTGGCGGAACTCTGCCTCGCCGAAGCCGCGGGTGGTGCCGGCCGGGGTCCCGAGGCGCAGGCCCGAGGTCACGGTGGGCTTTTCCGGGTCGAACGGGATGCCGTTCTTGTTGGTGGTGATATGGGCCCGCCCCAGCGCCTTGTCGGCGATGTTGCCGGTCACGCCTTTGGGACGCAGATCGACCAGCATCACATGGGTATCGGTGCCGCCGGTGACGATGTCCAGCCCGCCCTGGATCAGCTGGTCCGCCAGGGCCGCCGCGTTTGCCTTGACCTGTTTCTGGTAGGTCTTGAACTCAGGCTTCAACGCCTCGCCAAAGGCCGCCGCCTTGCCGGCGATCACATGCATCAGCGGGCCGCCCTGGATGCCGGGGAAAATCGCCGAGTTCACTTTCTTGGCAATCGCCTCGTCATTGGTCACGATCATGCCGCCGCGCGGGCCGCGCAGGGTCTTGTGGGTGGTGGTGGTGGCCACATGCGCATGCGGGAACGGCGAGGGGTGCTCACCGGCCGCGATCAGACCCGCGATATGGGCCATGTCGACCATGAAATAGGCGCCGACGCTGTCGGCGATTTCACGGAACTTGGCAAAGTCGATCTGGCGCGGGATGGCGGAGCCGCCGGCGATGATCAGTTTGGGCTGGTGCTCGGTTGCCAGCGCCTGGATCTGGTCGTAGTCGATCAGGTTGTCGCTTTCGCGCACGCCGTAGTGCACCGCGTTGAACCACTTGCCCGACTGGTTCGGGCGCGCGCCATGGGTCAGGTGGCCGCCGGAAGCCAGATCCATGCCCAGGATGGTATCGCCGGGCTGGATCAGCGCCTGGAACACGCCCTGGTTGGCCTGGCTGCCGGAGTTCGGCTGCACATTGGCAAAGTCGCAGCCGAACAGCGCCTTGGCGCGGTCGATGGCCAGGTTTTCAGCCACGTCCACATACTGGCAGCCGCCGTAATACCGGCGCCCCGGATAGCCTTCGGCGTATTTATTGGTCAGCACAGAGCCTTGCGCTTCCATCACCGCCGCCGAGACGATGTTCTCGGAGGCAATCAGCTCGATCTCGTCGCGCTGGCGGCCCAGCTCGGCGGTGATCGACGCATAAAGCTCAGGGTCGCGCTCGGAGAGGGTTTGGGTGAAAAAG
>NZ_JAKFZM010000121.1:0-1188 GCF_021654205.1 Leisingera sp. MMG026
AGTCGCTCTCGCGGCACTGGCGCTTGTGGTTGGCATGTCGAAGCATTCTTGCGGCGCACCGATTTTGTGATGTGGCGGACCTGCCTGACGATTGACGTTCTCAATCGGACAGGAGGTTCAAATGACACAGGAGAAGATGAGCCCGCTACGTGCGCGGATGATCGAGGATTTGCGTATTCGCGGGTTGGCGGAGACGACGCAGAAAGCCCATATCCGGGCACTTAAAGATTTCACCGCGTTTCTGGGTCGGTCGCCCGATACGGCGACGCCGGAAGAACTTCGCGCCTATCAGCTTTACATGACGGATACCGGGCTCACGCCTTCGGTCTACAACGCCCGGGTCGCCGGGCTGCGGTTCTTCTTCGGCATGACCTGCGATCGGGAGGACATGAAGAAGTATATCCAGTTCCGGACCGAACCCCGCAAACTGCCGATTGTGCTGAGCTTTGAAGAGGTCTCGGCGATTTTGGCCGCGGCGGCGGGACCCGGTCTCAAGTACCGGGCGGCATTGGGCATCGGCTATGGCGCGGGGTTGCGGGCATCCGAGGTCACCAATCTGAAGGTCCGCGATATCGACAGCGACCAGATGCTGATCCATGTCGAGCGCGGCAAAGGCGGCAAGGACAGGGACGTTATGTTGTCACCGTCGCTGCTGGAGCTGCTGCGGGCCTATTGGCGCGAGGCGGAGCCGCAGGGCTGACTGTTTCCGGGGCAGAGCAGGGTTGAGCCCCTGTCACCGCGCTCCCTGAACCGCGCCTTCAACTCAGCCAAAGCGATGGCCGGGATCAAGAAGCCCGCGACGCTGCACTCGCTCCGGCACAGCTTTGCCACGCATCTTCTGGAGGCCGACACGGATGTCCGCGTGATCCCGGTGCTGCTCGGCCATGCCAAGCTGACGACGACGGCGCGATAGACCCATGTCGCCACCAAGACGCTGCGCAATGTCGCCAGCCCGCTTGAACACATGCGAGACGTGACCTGACGGAGCGATGGGCGTGCCACGGCACGCGCTGGAGGTTGCGGACATCTTCAGGTCTCATGGCCCCGCCTACCGGCGGGCCAATTCCGGCCATGTCAGCCTGAGCCAGTTGAAGGTCATGTCGGCGATCGAGACCTGCCGGACAGAGGCGCTCGGCGGGCATGTGGCGGCTTGCACCAAGTGTCAGCACCAGCATATCGAAAGCATAT
>NZ_JAKFZM010000122.1:0-1142 GCF_021654205.1 Leisingera sp. MMG026
TGGCTTGCTGTTCAAGGCATCGGCCCAAACACTCCTGATCATCGCTGCCGATCCAAAACATCTTGGTGCGAAGATCGGCATGACATCGGTGCTGCACACCTGGGGATCAGCGATGACGCATCACCCGCATGTGCATGTCATCGTGCCAGGGGGCGGGCTGTCGCGCGATGTTGGCCGCTGGATCGGTTGCCGCCCAGGGTTCTTTCTGCCGGTGAAGGTCCTGTCCCGGCTGTTCCGGCGCTTGTTCCTTGAAGGGCTGGCCAGACTGCACAAGGCCGGGAAGTTGGCATTCTTTGGCGATTTGGTGGGGCTGGCCGATCCGGATACCTTCGCCGCCCATCTCTCACCGCTGCGCAAAACGGAATGGGTGGTGTATGCCAAGCCACCCTTCGGCGGGCCGGAAGCGGTGCTGGCCTACCTGAGCCGTTATACGCACCGGGTCGCAATCTCCAACCATCGGCTCGTCCGCGCGGATGCCAGCACGATGGAAAGACTACCGTATCAAGCGCGCAGACCGCATGAAGGTGATGCGATTGCCGACGTCCGAATTCATCCGCCGGTTCCTGATCCACGTCCTGCCCTCCGGCTTCCATCGCATCCGGCACTCGGGCTTTTTGGCTAACGGCATCCGTCGCGACAGGATCGCGAAGATCAGGCGCTTGCTGAATGCAGAGCCAGAGCCCGATCAAACGCCGGATGAGGCAGCCAGCGCCGAATGCGATGTTCAGCCCGCGCACCAGCCTTGCCCGAAATGCGGCGGTGCCATGATCGTTATCGAAACCTTTCTGCGCGGCCAAACACCCAAATCCCGGGCACCACCATGGGAGGACGCCGCATGACCAGCCCAACCCGATCGGCCTCGCAACGAAAAGACACCGAACCAGTCAGTGCGGCCATCTCACCAAATCATGCGCGGCATCAGGCCTGTAGCCTCATGACGAGAGGCCGTCCAATCAAGCCGTGTCGGGAAATGAGGCTCGCATACACCGCTCGTCGTCACGCAACCGTTTGCTCTCAACGTTCGACACCGCGGTTGTAACCCACAATCCCCATAGACCCAAAACAGCCCGCGCTTTCCTCCTTGTCAGATTTGTCGCCGCTGCAGCTCACGCTGAACAGCAGCCACAAACCTTAGACAGAGC
>NZ_JAKFZM010000123.1:0-1130 GCF_021654205.1 Leisingera sp. MMG026
GGCCAATTATTGACCGATGCTGTTCGCAACTGAGATTTTTGCGTGGCTTGCGGAAGTCGCTCATATGTATCCGGCCTTTTTGTCGGCTCGCGGGCCGTTGCCACTGTGGGTTACGAACGCGCCTTGGTCTCATTACTGTCCGGATCTGTGACGACCCAATTGGCTCTCAGACTTTGGAGGCGTCGTTTCTCCGTTCCAAGCTATTCTCCTTCGCGAACTTCGGTGACCCTTTGCGCCCAGAGGCTCATTCCTGTTTGGCTCACAGGTTGAGCCATAGCGCAAAACACTCCATGCGGTGCGGGCCAGTTTGTTAGCCAAGGCAACGGCGGCCTTGTTATGCGGCATGCGGCCGACAGCGCTTCTTATCCAAGGTTCAAAGCCCAAAGCATCCCAGCGATGAGGGCGCATCAGGATGACATTGGCGGCCTGAACGAGCAGCATTCGCAAATAGCCATTGCCGCGCTTGCTGATCCGACCAAGGATTGTTCTCCCTCCAGTACTGAATTGGCGCGGCACGAGACCGACCTAATCGGCAAAGTCCCGGCCGCGGTCAAACACGTCGCCCTGGCCAATTGCCGCGACTATGGCAGTCGAGATCAGGCGGCCGATCCCCGGGATGGTCATAATGTTGGCGCTGTTCTCCTCCGACCGGCCGATCTCTTCTATTTCCGATGAGATCGCCTTGATCCTTTCGTCGATTCAGAGCCAGTCGCCATAGAGCACCAGGAGGGTGGTGCGCATCCGCGGTGAGATTTCTGCCCGCCGGTTTTCAAGGATCGCCTCAAACGAACTCTGCAGTGCATGTCTTCCAGCGCGCACGGTGATGCCTTGCTCAATCAAGAACGCCCGGATCTGATTGCTTGTCGCGGCGCGCCACAAGCCTGGAGCGCACGCGGTGCAGCGCTTGCAGGTCCAACTGATATTGGCTCTTTTCGGCAAGGCGAACGCGGGTCGTAGGCGCCTTTCCAGACGGAAAGTCCTGCCGGAACCTGGCCGCGGCCCGCCTGCGTCACATCGCCGGAACCCAATGGTCCACCCGCAAGTACATGAACATGACCCCGCTATTCGCGGACCAAACCCAAGGAGCCGTCGTCGCCTGAAGACCAAATGTGCGAAAGATATTTGACAGT
>NZ_JAKFZM010000124.1:0-1089 GCF_021654205.1 Leisingera sp. MMG026
GCATCGCGTCCGGCAAGCCTGTGCAAAACGGCTTCGTGGAAAGATTCAAAGGCCGTCTTCGCCTGGAGTGCCACCTGTAATCGGGGGCTGTTGGTCAAGTGTGATCGGCTTCGGTTCCGTCATGGGGTCATGCTTCTGTCCGCGGCCGGCCCGTCGCAGGGCGCGCCGTATGTTGGCGGTCGAAGGTGAGGCGGACCATGCTAAACGGCGGGCTTGCGAGATTGCGCGCAGAAGCAGCGCCAGGCATACGTGCGGCCTTCGCCTCATCCCCGTCCCTGACGGGACCCTTGCCAAAGCCCTGGGCGAACTGGCGCCAGGGCTTCGGCGTCAGATCATGCAGCGGCTCCCCAGCGGAAAGGGGCGCCGTCGTGCCACATGCGATGCATTACGACGGCGAGCTTGCGCGCCACCGCAATCTTCGCCTTCTTCAGACTGCTCCGCTTTGCGATCCTCAAGCCCCAGGCCCGGATCGACGTCCATTGGCGCGAGCGGGTGAGCATGACGTGGGCCGCAGTGAAGAGCGCCGTGCGAGTGAAGGCATCGCCGGACCGGCTGATGCGCCCCCTCACGCCGGTCTCTCCAGACTGGTATTGTCTCGGTGTCTGGCCAAGGTGAGCGCCGACATCACTCGAGCGCCGGAAGCGCCCCGGGTCGTCGATCGTCGCCTTGAAGGCCAGTGCCGTGACCGGGCCAGTGCCGTGACCGGGCCAACTCCGGGGATGATCATGAACCGGCGGCAGAGTTCGTCGTTGGCGGTGAGACGCAAAAGCGCCCTGTGGAGTTCGGCAAGTTGCGCCTGCATCCCGGTGCACCGGCGAAGCAATGCGGACATACAGAGCTCGAGGTTCGGGCGCCCCTCCACAAGTTCACGCACCCGGGCCTCGAAGTCCCCCGCCGCGATACGGCCGGCCTTCAGCCCGAATGGAGGCAGAAGTCCACGGATCTCGTTCTCGTGGTCGTGCAGCTTGTTGACGAAAAACTCGCGCGACATCAGGAGCCTGCGCATCTCCTGGCTCACCGTCGACTGCACGTGGACAGGCTTGAACCAGCCCGAGCGGATGAATTGCGCCAGAGACCGGGCGTCATTGC
>NZ_JAKFZM010000125.1:0-1069 GCF_021654205.1 Leisingera sp. MMG026
CAGTCGTTCAGTTTGTTGAAGCATCGCTCAACCATGTTGCGCAGCCGGTAAAGTCTGTGATCTACACCCACGCGCATCTTGCGGGTCTTGCGCATTGGAATTTGAGTGAGGATGTCGCGCTCATCCATGGTTTTCCGCATACGGTCAGCATCATAACCCCGATCTGCTAGCAGCACCTTGGGCTCCGGCAGGTTGTCGGCCATGACCAGGTCGAAACCGAGATAACCCGACGTTTGGCCCGGTGTGATTTCCGTTCTCATTGGCAGGCCATGCGCGTTGACGCGAAGGTGGATCTTGGTCGTGAACCCACCTCGTGAGCGGCCAAAACCCTGTCGAGGAGTCCCCCTTTAGCGCCCGTTGCCTCATGATGGGCGCGAATGACGGTGCTATCGACCATTTGCAGGGCGTCTGGGACGGCCCCGCTCTGGTTGAGGGCATCCAGAATGTCCTCCTAAAGGGCCTTGTTGCATGAATCGGGCGAGGGATTCACTGCGTGAAACCAGCATGCTAGCTGTGAGCCATGAGCAGTTGGGCCGCTAGGAAGTACAAGACCACGAACTGGTCGGCTTACAATGAGGCACTAAGGCGGCGCGGTTCGCTGACGGTGTGGTTTGATCCCGACATGGTGTGGAGACCTGCGCCGACGGGACGGCAGCCGAGCTTCAGCGATGCCGCAATCCAGACCTGTCTGACGATGAAGGTGCTGTTCGCGATGCCGTTGCGACAGACGGCTGGGTTCGTCGAAAGCCTCCTGCGGCTGGTCGGGCTGGACTGGCCGGTCCCGGACTTCAGCCCCTTGTGCCGTCGCCAGCAGAAGCTGAACGTGGCCATCCCCTACGGTGGAGGGAAAGGCCCGCTGAACCTTCTCATCGACAGCACCGGGATCAAGGCCGAGGGCGAAGGTGAGTGGAATGCCCGAAAGCCCCCCTCTCGCACATGCCATGCATGTGCTGCCGGGCAGCGGGTGGCTCCAAGCGGCGCATCTGGCGCAAAATACACATCCCTTGCCCGTCAGGGTCATGCACAGCATGATCCCGCGAGGGGAATTGATGAGGAAACTGGAGTTCGC
>NZ_JAKFZM010000126.1:0-1066 GCF_021654205.1 Leisingera sp. MMG026
GTTTGTGCATGTGGTCAGGTGCAGTCGTGTGTCCGGCCTCAAAGTTGCAGCCTGTCAAACGCTGAGGGCCCTTATGGAGATATGCAGATCGGGTCCAGTTCGCTTACCCGCGCTCGGAGGCGCATCGGCGTCAATGATGGTTCTCCCGGCCCAGTCTCGTGACCGTTTGCCCTTACGTTCCTCCGTCCTGCTCACATTCCCGGCGGCACCCCTGCGAACTCGACCTATGCGGCCGCCATCGCCGGTTCTCTGTAATCCTCACCCTTGCGCATCAGCGCCCTGGCCGTTCGGGCCATGCGGTTGGCCAGCGCCAGCGCAACCAGCATCTTAGGCTTGCGCGCCAGCATTCGTGCGAGCCAAGAGCCCTCTGGGGCGCCTTTGCGTGCCGCCCATCGCACAACTGCCACAGCGCCGACAATCAGCAACCTTCGAATGTCGCGCTGACCCATCTTCGACGTCCGCCCGAGCCGCTCCTTGCCGCCACTCGAATGCTGTTTCGGCGTGAGCCCGACCCAGGCCGCGAAATCCCGGCCTTTCGAGAAGGTTTACATTGGCGGCCCGAAGGGCGTTGATCGTCTGCGTGCGCTGGCGGACAAGGAGATCGCGGGTGCGATATGCCAGCGCTGCCGCCTGCTGTTCCTCGCTTTTCACGGCCGCGAACCGCATGGCCGGACGCGATGCTGCTTGCGCTATGGCCTCTGCATCAGCCATGTCATTCTTCTGGCGTTTTACGAACGGCTTCACGTATGCGGGCGGGATCAGACGGAGGCCGTGACCCAGATCGCTGATTGCCCGACCTCAATAATGGGCACTCGCGCATGCCTCCATCGCCACGACGCAGGAGGGCTGCTCGCTCATGAACTTCAGCAGCTGCACGCGCGACAACTTGCGCCTGAATATAACGGACCCGTCCACCCCGGCACCATGTGCTTGAAATACGTTCTTAGCCAAATCCAGGCCGATGATGCTAACCTCGTTCATGGACGCTCTCCTCCTAGCAGTGCTCCAACACCCGCTACCTTGGCACATTCGATGCCGCCGGGGGGCGTCCACCCCATCGCTTTCG
>NZ_JAKFZM010000127.1:0-1049 GCF_021654205.1 Leisingera sp. MMG026
GGCGCTGTTGCACAAATCAGCTGATGAGCGCAGTTCCCCTTTCCCCGAACGCACTTATCCCAGGGCCATGGTGACCGGGATGCCGAGGGCAGTGAAGCGGTTCATGACCGCCGCACGGATCTGAACTTCGGCAACCTGGCGGTCGAAGTCGCGGGACATCAGCCTCTGTCCGAGCAGCTTCACGCAGTTCATTTTCGTCTCCACCCTGCTTCGTCGGTGGTAGCCGCTCCAGTTCCGCCACAGCGTCCGACCAAGATGCTTTGACGTCCGCAGGATCTCGTTCCGCGCCCGGGCTCCTGCCGTGTCCGGCTTCCAGGGCCTTGCGTTGCGGCGGGGCGGGATGATTGCTGCCGCTCCGCGGTCGGCGACGGCGTCATGGCAGGCGCGCGTGTCGTAGGCACCGTCCGCTGTCACGGTGGCGATCTCCTGATCCGGAGGGATCTGGGCAAGCAGGCCCGGCAGCATCGGCGCGTCGCCGACATTGCTGGAGGTGACCTCGACCGCCCGGATCTCCAACGTTTCCTCATCAATCCCGAGGTGGATCTTGCGCCAGACCCTTCGTTTCGAGCCGCCATGCTTGCGCGTGTGCCACTCGCCTTCGCCTTCCACCTTGATGCCGGTGCTGTCTACGAGCAGATGCAGCTGCCCCTTGGAACCGCGATACGGGATGGTCACGTTCAAAGTCTTTTGGCGACGTGACAGAGTGCTGAAGTCCGGCACGGACCAGCCCAGCCCGGACAGTTCGAGTAGGCTCGCCACGAAACCGGTCGATTGGCGGAGCGGCAGCCCGAGGAGGGCCTTGAGGGTGAGGCAGGCCTGGATTGCAGCGTCGCTATAGGCCTGCTGACGGCCACGGCGCCCCGACGGAATGGCTTCCCACTGCATCGAGGGGTCGAACCAGACGGTCAGCGATCCACGCTGCCTCAATGCTTGATTGTAGCTTTGCCAGTTGGTCGTCTTGTAGGTAGTCTTCGGAGGTCTGCTCATGCCTTCCGGCTACTACATTGGATTCACGAGGTGAATCCCTCACCCCTTTGTGCAACAAGGCC
>NZ_JAKFZM010000128.1:0-1021 GCF_021654205.1 Leisingera sp. MMG026
TAGATCGCGTCGATCCGTCCTGGCTCAGACATTTTGCGCGCCGTGTCGAAGGCGAAACAGCCTATGAAATGCGCCGTCATGCCGAGGAGAAACGGATCGGGCTGCTGGCCCTGTGTATAATGTCTCGCAAATCGCAGCTGATCGATGGGCTGGTAGATCTGTTGATTGATGTCGTGCACCGGATCGGGACGAAATCCCGGCGCAAGGTGATCGGCAAAATTGCCGCCGACATCGAGAAGGTACACGGCAAGGAACGATTGCTGGTTGATATCGCCACAGCTGCGATGATGACCCCGAATGGCAGGGTCTCGGATGTGATCTTTCCTGTTGCGGGTGCTGCGCGAACTGAATGCGACTTTGCCTTCCAATGACCTGGTTCGGCTTCGATGGTCTGGCCAAAACCGGATTTGCGTCACGCCATATGCACCAGCGCCTGAACCGCACGGTCTCCTTTCAATGAAAGCTGAAATCGGTAGACGGTGGCCGATGACGGGCCTGCTGGATGCGCTAAAAGAGACTGCGCTGGATACCGGGTTTCTAGACGCCTTTGAAACCTCAGCGAGCCGTGAGGCGCTTGACCGCATAGTCAGAGACCAGCGTTTGTGTCTGTACGGTCCGGGCACCAATGCCGGTTTGAAACGAGTGGCCGCCGGGGTGCCTGGGATCAGCTATGATGAACTCTTGCACATTCGCCGCCGGTATATTGACCCGGCCTCGCTTCGGGCTGCGGCGGCAAAGGTTGCGGATGCCACTTTGGCGGTTCGGAATCCGGTCGTATGGGGTGATGCAGGAACTGCCTGCGCGGCAGTTTCTACCAAATTCGGAGCCTGGGACCGGAATCTGATGACAGAATGGCACGCTCGGTATGGTGGGCGGGGCGTCATGAGCTATTGGCATGTCGAGCGTCAGGCGACCTGTGTCTACTCCCAATTGAAGCGGCGTTCATCCTCGGAAGTGGCGGCCATGATTGAAGGCGTCTTCCGGCACTGTACGGCTATGGAGATTCAGAGAAAGTGGAGTT
>NZ_JAKFZM010000129.1:0-1017 GCF_021654205.1 Leisingera sp. MMG026
GGGGGAGGCTCACTAGATTGTCGTCAAACTGGTACTGCAACTTGCCGTAGTGGATGACCTCGTTGATCACCAGAAGGTCGGGTAGCATTCCGCCACCAGGGTAAAACCATACCACGACCTTTTCTCCATCTTACAGCAGAGCTCGCCAATCGTTGTGCCTGCTTCCGGCTGCCTCAGCGCAAAGGCAATCTGTTCATCGCTGAATCGTTTCTTCGGCATCGGTACACTCCTCTTGTGCCAGGAATGCACCCAAAATTCCGCATTCAAACCGGACCAGTTTCTCGGGTCAGGACCAGGTTGATAATCTGGCGAATTCGGACGACGGCCCCAGGCCGCCGCCCGCACTGGCCGTCAGCGGGAGGCGCCGCGAATTACGCGCAGGATCAGCGCCAGTGCAAACAGCACGAGAAAAATAAAGAACAGGATCTGTGCGATCCCAGCGGAGGCCGAAGCGATGCCGCCAAATCCGAAGATGCCGGCAATGATGGCAACGGCTAGGAAAATGAGAGCCCAATTGAGCATACCTTGTCCTTTCGGTTGCGAGTTGTTGTTAGTAAAACCCTTCAGGCAGCCAAAAGTTCCGCATTGCGGTCGGCGTTGTTGCAGAACTCTGACTTCAGAGGTTTCACATCAGGAATCCATGCGCTTACACGGTCCGCATGAGCAAACCATCTCCCTCCCGCTATCGCACGACGAACTGGTCCAGCTGCAACGCCGCGTTGTGCAAGCGGGGCTCGCTGCTGATCTGGGTGAACAAGGACATGACCTGGCGCGCGCCGCAGGCAGGCCGCCCGGGCCGCCCAGCGGTCTTTTCCGTCGCGGCGATCCAGTTCTGTCTGTCGATCAAAGTGCTGTTCAAGTTGCCCTTTGCAGGGCGTCTGGCACGGCCCCGCTTTCGTTCAGAGCCTCCAGTATCTCCTCCCAAAGCCCCGCCAGCGTCCAGCGCCGAAACTGGCGGTAGACGCTCGACCACTTGCCAAACCCTTCCGGCAGGTCACGCCATGGAGCACCCGTCCG